>JBKOWA010000096.1:0-8130 GCA_046724155.1 Actinomycetota bacterium | reverse complement strand
GTGCTGGCCGCCGCCGCCAGCGTCCAGCCCGCGCCGCTGCCGACCAGCGCGCTGCGCGACCGTGCCACCGGGCGGGTCGGGGCACTGCGCAGTGCGGGCGCCCGCGTCCTCTCCGGCGGCACGGTCCCCGACGACCCCCGGCACCGCATGGGCTGGTACCTGCCCCCGACCGTGGTCAGCGTCGGCCCGGTGAGCCCCGCCGGCCACCCCGGTGGGCCGCTCGGCCCGGTCCTCGCCGTGGCCACCTGGCGCTCGCCCGACGACCTCGCCCGCGCCTTCGGGGATGGCAAACCCACCGACGCGATCGCCGCAACCTGGGGTATGACCGACGCCGACCTGGCCGCGGCCAGGCTGCCGCACCAGGTGATCCTGCCCGCGCAGCCACCGGCCGCAGCCGTGACCCGCGGGCGACTCCCGGCAGGATGGACCGCCGGGATCACCCTCAGCCCCGGCACCGACCGAGCCGGGCACCAATAAAGGGGGGGCTTCGCGCTCAACCGGGGTAGCTGATCCGCCCACCTCGCCGAAAGTCCCCACACCTGGGCATGAAGCTGGCAGCCCGTTGGGCAGACCCCGGGTTAACTGAGAAGATCCAATAAAGGCTGCGGTCGGCCAAACGCCACAGGCAGCGCAGACAGGTAGGTCTTCGTCGTCAACCGCGGCGGCCACTGACGTGGGCGAGATGTTTGTGCCGGCAACCTTATTTCGGGGGCTGTCCCCCTTTTATCCGGGGACTGTCCCTTGTTTGTCCACGTTTTTGGCTTGCCGGAGCCGTCGTAGCGAAGGCATCCTCTCAATGCCCAGCCGCTGGGCTGAACGGGCTGATGCGAAACGGGGAAGCGTCGGTGCGGTGTCTCATCACCTGTCGGGCGGCTGCGCCGGAGCCGGCTGAATCGCTGATTTTCGCGTCGGTGCCGGATGCGAGTGGCGCGTCAGGTGAGCAGGCGGTGGAGGAGCAGTGTGGCGCCGACGGCGACCATGGCGGCTCCGGAGAAGCGGGTGACCGCCCTGGCCATGGCCGGTCGGGCGTGCAGGATGGTTCGGGCGATGGACCCGAGGAACAGGTAGAAGGCGGCGCAGGTGGCCACGAAAGCCAGTCCGAGAACGCCGATCTGACCGGCGACCGGCCAGCGCGCGTACGGGTTGGTGAACTGCGGCAGCAGGGCGAAGAGGGTCAGCAGGCCCTTGGGGTTGAGCCCGCTGACCGCCACGCCTTTGACGAAGATGGCCCAGCCGGTGCCGGTCAGGTCGCCGGCCGGCGCGGCCGACGTGTCCGGCGCTGACGGTCTGGCCAGGGTCGTCGTCCCGTGCCAGGCCAGGTAGACGCCGCCGACGACGGTCAGGCCGGTCAGGGCCGCCGCCGTCCCGGCGACCATGGCCCCGACGCCGGCGGCCACGATGACGGTGAGCAGGGTGTAGCCGATGGCCAGCCCGCCGACCGCGGTGAGGACCCGGTGTCCGCGAAGTGCTGCGCTGATGGTGAATGCCCAGTCGGTGCCCGGGACAATGGCGAAGAGGATTGCAACCACCCAGAATGCGAGCACAGAGCTGGTCGCCATGAACCGTTCCCCCCGTCACGGTTGTTGGGGCAACGGTATCGCCGATCGGGTGAAAGGTGCTTCCAATCTGTGCCATGGTGTGGCCGGCTCGTGGAAGAATCTGACCGTGGATGGGATAGACCGCAAGATTCTTGCGCTGCTGCAGGAGAACGGTCGGCTGACCGTCACCGAGCTGGCCGCACGGGTGGGGCTGAGCGTCTCGCCGTGCCATCGCCGGCTGCGGGATCTCGAGCGCAGCGGAGCGATCCGCGGCTATCGCGCTGTCGTCGACGGCGACGCCATCGGCCTGGCCTTCCAGGCGCTCGTCCTGGTCACCATGCGCCAGGAGGACCGAGACACCCTCCTCAGCTTCGAAGAAGCCGTCGCCAGCATCCCGAACGTGTTACAGGCCCAGCGGCTGTTCGGCGACCCCGACTACCTGCTGCGCATCATCACCGCCGACCTGGCGGCATACCAACGCCTGGTGGACGAGACCCTGGCCGCGCTACCGGGCATTCAACGACTAAACTCCACACTGGTCATGAAACACATCGTGAACGACCGCCCGCTACCCATTTAGCCGCACAACCAGACTCCGCTCGGGTCACCCGGCCACTGGCCTCCATCAGGACCTGGCCATCGCCGGGCATGCGTTGTATCCCGTTGGCGTGCTAGCCCGCGTCCTCGCTACCGTCGCTGAGCCGAGACACTACGGCGGCACCACGGCTACCCGCCGACCTTCAGTAGCGATCACCGAGCCTGCTTCTGGTCAGTGGGAACGGTCACCTGACGGCAGGACCAGTGCCAAGCCCTCACCAGCACCGGCTCTGGTTGGCTCGGGACGAGTTCCGGATCGGCGACGCGGTCAGCCCTGACGAGGCCGAGCACCTGGCGTGGCCAGGCAGGCAGGATCGTCTGAGCTGCCACGGTCGAGGCGACGCCAGCGAGGTGCACGACATGCCGGGCCATCCCCCCCGAGGATGCCGGGGTACGTTCGACGGTCCGAGCGACCGTTTCCACCCCGCGCTGTCCGGGTCGGCGGATACCCTGAAGACACGTCCAGCTGAGGAGAAGGGCCGTGGCGGCGTCCGGCGAACACATCAAGGCCCTGGTGCGAAGCCACGCTGCAGGCGATGACGCCGCCTTCTACGCGGTTGCGCTCCAGGTGGCAGCGAAGGCTGCGCGTCAGGGGCACGGCACGCTGGCTGGTGAGCTGAAGCAGGTGATCGAGGCGGCCCGAAACCAGCCGGTCGCGGACAAGGTCACGGCGATCGCGCGGCCTCGGGGTGACCTGGCGGACCTGGTTGCAGCGGCGTTCCCCGAGGTGACCCTACGCGACCTGGTCGGTCCGGAGCCGTTGCAGGACTCTGTCGCCAGAGTCCTGCACGAGCAGCGGCAGCGGCAGGTCCTGCTGGCTCACGGATATGCACCTGTCCACCGGCTTCTGCTGGAAGGTCCGCCGGGGACCGGCAAGACGATGACTGCGGCGGTGATCGCTCACGAGCTGTCGCTGCCGCTGTTGACGGTGCGATTGGACAGCTTGTTGAGCAAGTACCTTGGCGAGACGGCCAGCAAGCTTCGTGCGGTGTTCGATGCCGCCGCAACGCAACGGGCGGTCTACCTGTTCGACGAGTTCGACGCGCTCGGCGGCCGTCGCAGCGGGAACGACGTCGGTGAGGCTCGCCGGATCCTGAACTCGTTCCTGATCTTTCTGGAGCAGGCCAGTGCGGAGAGCATCGTGGTGGCTGCGACGAATCACCGCTCGATTCTCGACCACGCGCTGTTCCGCCGCTTTGATGCCGTGATCAGGTACGAGCTGCCAGACGCTGCACAGGCTTCAGCAGTGATGAAGGCCCGTCTTGGTCCACTGGGGCGGGGCGTCCGTTGGGCATCGGTCGGGAGCAACGCTTCAGGGCTTAGCCACGCAGAGCTCGTCAAGGCGGCAGAGGTGGCCGCGAAGCAGGTCATCTTGCGTGGCGAACAGCAGGTCACGGCCGCAGACCTGAACAATGCGCTACACGCCTGTCAGGTGGCCCGCGGTGAGTGAGCCGGCAGGGCCGCTGGCGCATCTGAGCGTCACTGATCGCGCCGAAGACCGTGACTTCCACCGTCGCGGCGGCGGGGATCCTCGAATCCGTGATGTCGAACGACGAGCGCACGGCGGCAAGCTTCGAGACGAGGTCACAAGCGCGTTCCGTGCGGCCGAGGCCGACCGCGAGGCGGCCGGCAACGAGTTGACGCTCGAAGAGTTGAAGGCGCTGGGCGTCATCCTGGTGCTGCAGGCCGCGGATCAGGAATTCCCGTTGAAGCTTGATTCGCTCGAGCGCATGTCGGCACACCGCGCGACCGCGAAGCGTCCGCAGTGGCTCCTGCTAGCAGTCAATCCCGCCACCCGGCAGCAGCCCGAGAGTGCCGTCGTCTGGGTGAGTGACGAGTACCGGGCGGACTTCCTGAAGCTCTTCGAGGACTTCCTCGAAAGGGAGACGCGGACCGGAAAGCCGCGCAACCTGGAACTCGTCGCCAATATCGCCTCGATTCGACGTGCCGTCCTGCGAGACCTCTGGCAGTCCGACGGCGAGCCGCCGCTGACCGGACCGACCTGGTGGGAACTGTGGCTTGCCGGACCGAAAATGGTGTGGAGCTGCTGCATTCTTACGCGGCCGCCAGCAACTTCCGGATCTCGGACCGGCGCCTGGACCTGATAGACCGGACCGTGACATGGATTGAGGCGCGCTGGGACGACTTGCACGCACTGCCTTTCACAGCGATCCCGGTTGGTGAGATCCGCCGCCCGGAGTTCGTTGACACAGTCGAGGATCTGCCGCGCGACGGCCAGGACGAGCTAACCACCGACCTGGTGGAGCGCAGCATGGTTGCTGCGGATGGCGCCCCCGTCGTCTGCCATCTCGACAGTGGCGTGAGACGATCTCACGTCCTCCTGTCGGACTCACTTGACCCGGCCGATGTGCATTCCGTAGTCAGTGGTGGCGACGGCGACCACCTCGGCCACGGCACCTTGATGGCGGGACTCGCGCTCGACTACCACGAGCTGTGTGATACCTCCGGCATCGAGGACCCGGCGCACGCCTGGAACGCGCTCACGGTCGGCGCCTACACTGTCCTGACGGCAACCCCGTCGCATCCCAGCTTCGCCAGTTGGACACCGCTGGCCAGCGAGGGCGACATCTCGCCGCACAGTCGGACGTCGCTGGTCTTTCGGACCAGGTTATGGCCGGTCAAGCCTGACATCTGCATGGAGGGCGGCAACGTCCTCAGCGACGGTGTGGACTTTCATGACAGCCACCCGCTCCTGTCGGTTCGTACGACGTCATCCCGCGACGACCTCGCGTTGACCTCGGCCAACGCTACCAGCGCTGCGACAGCTCAAGCCGCCCGACTGGCGGCCAAGGCGATGGCCGCTTACCCGTCCTACTGGCCGGAGACCATCCGTGGGTTGCTCGTCCACGCAGCTGAGTGGACACCCGCGATGAGGGTCAGGGTGCACGGCACATCGGCCAAGACGGCCCGGCAGGCAATGCTTCGCCGCTACGGCTGGGGTGTCCCGTCAGAAAGCGCCGTGCTAGCGTCCAGTCGCAACGCGGTTACCCTCGTAACCCAGGATGAGTTCGTGCCATTCGACGGTACTGACCATGCCGCCCGGCGATTTCGCCTGCACCGCCTGCCGTGGCCGGCCGAGACGCTCCGCGAACTCGCCGAAACGGCCGTACAGCTTCGCGTCACGCTGTCGTACTTCATTGAACCGACCGCGTCACGACGAGGCTGGCGGCGCCGGTACGCCTACCCGTCACACGGGTTCCGTTTCGAGCTGAAGGCGCCTCTCGAACGGCCTGCGGACTTCGTCTCCCGGATCAACCGAGAGGCCCAGGACGAGGAAGCGGGTGCCCGGCCGCCTAGCGGGTCGGACCGCTGGTTCGTCGGTAACAACCAGCGCAACCTGGGTTCACTCCATCAAGATATCTGGGAAGGAACGGGAGGGGAACTCGCCGACTGTGGCCTCATCGCGGTCCATCCAGTCGGTGGCTGGTGGAAGAACAACAAGCGTACCGACCGTGCGGACCTGCCATTACGCTACAGCCTGATCGTTTCATTGCGCACCGCGGCGGAAGGCGTCGACCTATATACGCCGATCGCCGTCCAACTGGCCGTTCCGGTGGAGGCCGAGATCGAGGGAAGCTGACTTCTCAGCCCGTATCCCGGCCACGCCGTCCGACTCGGCTCGGGACCGCAGCGGCGACGCCTGGTAGCCCGAGGCTCTCCGGCGACATCAGCGGCCACCCCGTGGTTGGCACCCTCACGTGGCCTCACCCCGGCCAAGCGATTGTTCCCGTTCACGCCAGCCGGCTCACCGGTCGCCGGGGAGCGACCGTGGTGCGAGACACTGGCGCCGTGACGATCGAGATCGCCAACGAGTCCGGCGCGCCGGTGGACGAGGCAACCCTGGTCGCGCTGGCCAGGCACGTGCTGGAACGGCTGTCGGTGCACCCGGCGGCCGAGCTGTCCGTGCTGCTGGTGGACGAGGCCACCATGTCGAGCCTGCACGAGCGGTGGATGGGGGAGCCGGGGCCGACCGACGTGCTGGCGTTCCCGATGGACGAGCTGGACGCCCCACCCGGGCCGGACGGCGCCGAGGTCGGCCCGGCCCTGCTCGGCGACGTGGTGCTCTGCCCGCAGGTGGCCGCCCGGCAGGCCGCCAGTGCCGGGCACCCCACCGAGGCTGAGCTGCACCTGCTCTGCACGCACGGCATCCTGCACCTGTTGGGGTATGACCACGCCGACCCCGAGGAGGAGCGGGAGATGTTCGAACTGCAGGGCGAGATCCTGCGCGGCTGGCAGGATGCCCACCCGGCCGGCAGCTCGCCGGACCCCGCCGGAGCCGTACCGCCGGACGGCGGCGGTACGGGGCCTGCGGAGGCCCGCGGGACCCGGCCGCCGGACGGTGATGGGGGCGCAGTGGCGTGACCTCCACCGACGTCCTGCTGCTGGTGCTCGCCGCGGCCCTGGTCCCGCTGGGCGGGCTGTTCGCCGCGATGGACGCCGCGCTGGCGGTGGTGTCGCCGGCCCGGGTGGCCGAGCTGGTCGGGGTCGGTCGGCGGGCCAGGGCGGCCCGCCGGCTGTCCGCCCTGCTCACCGACCGCCCGCGGTACGCCAACCTGCTGCTCCTGCTACGGGTGGTCTGCGAAGTGCTGGCCACCGTGCTGGTCACCGCCGCCCTGATGCACAGCTTCGGCTTCGGCTGGCAGGCGGTGCTGATCACCGTGGTGGCGATGACCGTGGTCAGCTACGTGCTGGTCGGCGTCGGCCCGCGCACCCTGGGCCGGCAGCACCCGTACTCGATAGCGCTGTACACCGCCGGCCTGATCCGGTTCCTCGGCCAGATCTTCGGACCGCTGGCCAGCCTGCTGATCCTGGTCGGCAACGCGATCACCCCGGGCCGCGGCTTCCGGGAGGGCCCGTTCGCCACCGAGGTGGAGCTGCGCGAGCTGGTCGACCTGTTCGAGGCCCGCGGGGTGGTCGAGCACGGCGAGCGGGACATGATCCACTCGGTGTTCGAGCTGGGCGACACGATCGTCCGCGAGGTCATGGTGCCGCGTACCGAGATCGTCTGGATCGAGCAGGACAAGCAGGTCCGGCAGGGGCTGGCGCTGGCGCTGCGCAGCGGGTTCTCCCGGATCCCGGTGATCGGGGAGAACTTAGACGACGTGGTGGGCGTGGCCTACCTGAAGGACCTGGTGCGGCGGATGCGGGACCCGAACGACCCGGAGGGCAACACCCCGCTGTCGGAACTGATGCGGCCGCCGTCGTTCGTGCCGGAGTCCAAGCCGGTGGACGAGCTGCTGCGGGAGATGCAGGCCGGCCGGATCCACATGGCGATCGTCATCGACGAGTACGGCGGCACCGCCGGGCTGGTGACGATCGAGGACATCCTGGAGGAGATCGTCGGCGAGATCACCGACGAGTACGACGACGAGCGGCCGCCGGTGGAGTGGCTGGACTCCGACACCGCCCGGGTGACGTCCCGGCTGTCGGTGCAGGACCTGGCCGAGCTGTTCGGCGTGGACCTGGACGACGACGAGGTGGACACCGTGGCCGGCCTGCTCGCGCACGTGCTCGGGCGGGTGCCCATCCCCGGTGCCCGGGTCGAGGTTGACGGGCTGCGGCTCACCGCGGAGAACGCCACCGGCCGGCGCAACCGGATCGACAGCGTGCTGGTGCAGCGGCTCCACGGGCAGGCGGCCAGCCGGGAGCGGGAGCAGGCAGCGCATGAGTCCTGAGGACGGCAGCGAGCTCTGCGGACGGCACGGTGAGCAGTGAGGACGAGACGGTGAGTCCTGAGGACGACAAGCTGGTGACGCTGGCCCGGTCGGCGCGCGCCCGTACCGGTGCCGCCGAGGGCGCCGCGGTGCGGGACACCGACGGCCGGACCTATGCCGCGGCCACCGTGGCGCTGCCGTCGCTGCAGCTGTCCGCGCTGCAGGTCGCGGTGGCGATGGCGGCCTGCAGCGGGGCGGAGGGGTTGGAGGCCGCGGCCGTTGTCGGGGCGGTTGTGGTCGGGGCGGCCGACGCCGTCGAC
>JBKOWA010000493.1:0-4356 GCA_046724155.1 Actinomycetota bacterium | reverse complement strand
GAGCCTGCCCCGTTCGACTGCGATCAGGACCGCGGTGTCCAGGATCAGCTGGGCCACTCATGCACCTCGTCGGTCAGCATGCTCCGCGCTTCCTGCACATCACGCCAGAAGTCAGGGTCAGGCGCCGGATTGTTCCGCAGGAACTCGATCACGGCGGCCCCGTTGGGCTTGTGCGGCACCGGGCTGATCACCGCCACCCGCTTGCCGTTGCGGACCACCTCGATCGTCTCGCCCTCACGCTCGACCCGGGTGAGCACGTCCGAGAAGTTCCGGGCCACCTCGGTGGCCGTCATCTCGGTGACTGTCATCGTTGTCACCGCCTCAGATTATCGGATTAGCGGCCGGCGACACCAGCTACAAGAACACCGCGCGGCGGTGCTGGAGCAGGCGGTAGAGGGTCTGCTGGATGGTCTCGCGGACCTGGTCGGTCAGGTTGAACAGCAGCATCGGGTCGTCGGCCTGCTCGGACAGGTGCGCGGTCGGGATCGGCTCGCCGAACTCGATCAGCCACTTGCTGGGCAGCGGCACCAGGCCCAGCGGGCCGAGCCAGGGGAACGTGGGGGTGATCGGGAAGTACGGCAGGCCGAGCAGCCGGGCCAGCAGCCTGGACTCGCCGATCTTGGGGAAGATCTCCTCCGAGCCCACGATCGAGCACGGGACGATCGGCGCACCGGTCTTCAACGCCGCGACGACGAAGCCACCCCGGCCGAACCGCTGCAGCTTGTAGCGCTCCGAGAACGGCTTGCCGATCCCCTTGAAGCCCTCCGGCCACACTCCCACCAGCTCGCCGGCGGCCAGCAGCCGCTCGGCGTCGGGGTTGCACGCCAGGGTGTGCCCGCCCTTGCGCGCGAACTCCCCCAGTCCCGGCGTCTTGAACACCAGGTCGGCGCCGAGCGCACGGAGCTGGCGGCGCGTCGGGTGCTCGTCGTGGATGCCGAGCTGGACCATCACCGCGTCGATGGCCGCCATCGTCCCGGCGTGGTTGGCGACCACCAGCGCGCCGCCGTGGTCCGGGATGTTCGTCAGGCCGAACAGCTCCACCCGGAACCACCTCCGGTACAGCGGCCGGAACAGCGGCAGCAGCACGTCCCGGGTCAGCTCGGCGTCGTAACCGAACTCGTCCACCTCGTACTGCCCGGTCAACCGGCGGCGCAGGAACGCCAGCGCGTCCGCCAGGCGCCGTTCCCACGCCTCGCGGACCGGCCGCTGCCCGGCGTCCATCCCGACCGACCCGCCGGCGGGTTCAGCCATCCCGGCTACCCATGCCGCGCCGGGGGGCCGGCCGGCCCAGCAACCCGACCAGGCTGCGCTCGATGCCGAGGACCAGGCTCGGGTCGACGATCCGGCGCAGCCGGCCGGCCTGCAGGAAGTCGTCGAACGCCTGCGCGGTGGGGTACTTCGGGCTGTACCCGAACCACTGCTTCAGCCGGGCGGTGTCCACCACCCGGCCGTAGTGCAGGAACCGGACCTGCTCCGGGGAGAAGCGGACCAGCCTGGTGCGCCGGCCCACCTCAGCCACCAGCGCCAACGCCGGTTCGGGCACCGGCATGAACACCCGGCCGGCCCGGCGGATCGCCTGGGACAGCAGCAGGATGCCGTCGCCGGCCACGTTGTAGGTGCCCGGCCGGTCGTCCAGCGCCGCAAGCCGCAGCGTCTCCAGGGCATCGTCCTCGTGCAGCAGCTGCAGCCGCGGGTCGTAGCCGAGCACGGTCGGGATGACGGGCAGCGACAGGTAGCGGGTGACCGGCGTGTCCGCGTTCGGTCCGATGAGGTTGCTGAACCGCAGCATGCTGATCGACACGTCCGGCCGGCGCCGGCCGAACCCGCGCACGTACCCCTCGATCTCCACCGAGTCCTTGCCGTAGCTGGTGCGCAGCGGGGTCCGCGGCTCCGTCGCCTCGGTGAACAGGGCCGGGTCGCGGTGGCTGGCGCCGTAGACGGCGGTGCTGGAACGCACCACCAGCCGCCGGACCGACGCCGCCTTCTGGCAGCCGGCCAGCAGCTGCATGGTGCCGATGACGTTCATCTCCTTCATCGGCAGCCGGCCACCGGCCTGCCCGGGGGACGCGGCGATGCTCATGTGCACCACGGTGTCCACCCCGGCGGCCGCGATCACCTTGGCGATGAGCGGGTTACGGATGTCCGCCCGGACGAACTCGGTGCGGCCGAGCTGGCCGGCGAGCGGCCGGCCGGGCGGTGCGGTGTCGACGCCGATGATCCGGTCGATGTCGGGATCGGCGGCCAGCCGGGCGGCGAGCCGCCCGCCGAGATATCGACTGACTCCCGTGACCATGACAACCTTGGGCGGCATCAGCATCCCCCATCGAGGTTCCTGCGGCTGGACCCACGGGTGCGGTCACGCGCCGCGCATGCCAGGTGACGAGCAACCCGACCGGATCGACACTCCCCTCCCGCCCTGCGTTCGCTCCGCCGGTGCTACGTTACGCCGCGCTACTTCTTGTTCCGGCGCTGGACGCGCGTCTTCTTCAGCAGCTTGCGGTGCTTCTTCTTGGCCATGCGCTTGCGGCGCTTCTTGATGACCGAACCCATGAACATCCCTACCCACTGGTTGGTACCGACCCGCACCGGACCGGCGCATGACGAGCCACCAAGGCTACCCGCCCGCTGTCACGGGGACATTTCCGCCCCAGGCCGGGTGGTCGGCGCGGCCGACCAGGTCAGCCGGCCGCGATGAACGCCTCCCGGAGGTAGTCGTGCACCGCCTTCTCCGGCACCCGGAACGAGCGGCCCACCCGTACCGCCGCCAGATCTCCGGAGTGCACCAGGCGGTACACCGTCATCTTCGACACCCGCATCAGGGCGGCCACCTCGGCCACCGTCAGGAACCTCACGTCGGCCAGGTTGGGGTTGGGGTTGGGGCGAGCCGGAACCGGAGGAACGGTCCCGTCCCGGCCCGGTCCGGAGTCGGACGTGGACATGCGTCACCGCACCTTCGGCACGTGTCGCCCCGCCGGCTTCCCTTCCGGCGGGCACCAGACACGCACGTGCTCACCCGAGAGTAGCGGGACGGCTGTGACTGGTGCGATACCCACTTTCGCGTACCCACCTGGCGTCCCGGGCCCGGGCGGGCCGGCCGGGGCACGGGCGCTACTCGTGCACCCGCCCCAGCTCGCGGCTGCGGTCCCGGGCCGCCTCGATGGCGGCGATCAGCGCGGCCCGCACCCCGTGGTTCTCCAGCTCGCGGATCGCGTTGATCGTGGTGCCGGCCGGCGAGGTCACCGCCTCGCGCAGCGTCACCGGGTGCTCCCCGGAGTCCCGCAGCATCACCGCGGCACCCAGCGCGGCCTGCACGATCAGGTCGTGGGCCACCGCCCGTGGCAGGCCGAGCAGGATGCCGGCGTCGGTCATCGCCTCCACCAGGTAGTAGAAGTACGCCGGGCCGGAGCCGGACAGCGCGGTCACCGCGTCCTGCTGCGACTCCGGCACCCGGACCACCTTGCCCACCCGGGACAGCAGGTCAGTGACCAGGGCGAGGTGCCGCTCGGCGGCGTGCGCCCCGGGGCTGACCGCGCTCATCGCCTCGTCCACCAGCACCGGCGTGTTCGTCATCACCCGGACCACCGGGCTGCCCTCCGGCAGCCGCTTCTCGTAGTACGCGGTCGGGATGCCGGCGGCGAAGGAGACCAGCAGCGTGTCCGGGCCGACCACACCGGCGACCTCGTCCACCAGCACGTCGATGTCCTGCGGCTTCACGGTCACCAGCAGCACGTCGGCCTGGCTGGCGGCCTGCCGGCTGGTCAGCACCCGGACGCCGTACCGCTCGGCCAGCAGCTCGGCCCGCTCCGCCCGCCGGGCACTGACCACCACGTCCGCCGTCGGCATGCCGGCCCGCAGCATCCCGGACAGCAGCGCCTCGCCCAGCTTGCCGGTGCCGAGCACCGCCAGCGTGCCGGCGCCGCGCCGCTCCCGCTCGTTACGTCCAGTCACGACTTCCTCACCATCGCCCGCAGGAAGAACGTCACGTTGGCGGGGCGTTCGGCCAGCCGCCGCATCAGGTAGCCGTACCACTCATCGCCGTACGGCACGTACACCCGCATCGTCTCGCCGAGGCCGGACAGGCGGCGCTGCTCGTCCGGGCGGATCCCGTACAGCATCTGGAACTCGTAGCTGCCCCGCTCGCGGCCGTACCAGCGGGCCCGGTCGTCGGCGATGGCGATCATCCGCGGGTCGTGGGTGGCCACCATCGGGTACCCGTCGCCGCCCATGAGCACGTTCAGGCAGCGAACGAAGGAGCGGTCCACCTCCGACGCGTCGGTGTACGCAACCTCCGGCGGCTCGTCGTACGCGCCCTTGCACAGCCGCACCCGGGATCCCGGGTAGGCCAGCGCCCGGCAG
>JBKOWA010000398.1:0-2704 GCA_046724155.1 Actinomycetota bacterium | reverse complement strand
TCACCGCGCTGATCAGCAGGCCGGCCAGCCCGGCCGCGCAGAGCCCGCCCAGCACGGCCGCGACCGGTCCGCGCCGCCGCCGACTTGGCTTGTCGACGTACCGCTCGGGGGCCGGCAGGTCCGCCTCGAAGGGTTTCTGCCCGGCCTCCCGGTGCCACTGGGACAGCTCCTCGGCCAGCGCCGCCGCCGAAGTCAGCCGGTCCGGGTCGGTGGCGGACAGCGCTCGCACCGTCACCGTGGACAGCTCGGCAGGTACCCGGGCACGGGCCTGCCGCGGCGTGGGTAACCCGCCCTGGTCCGGCGTGCCGCGCCCGCCGGACAGCGGCCACACCCCGGTGAGCATCGCGTACAGCAGTGCGCCGAGGTGCCGCACGTCCTCCTCCGGCGAGCCGCCATCGACCCGCAGCCGGGTGACGGTCACCGTGCCGCGTGAGGTGATCACCACATGGTCGGGGTCGAGCAGCCCGACCGACAGCCCTGCCCGGTGCGCCAGCGCCACGCCCTCGGCCAGCCCGGCGACCGTTGCCGCGGCGACGGTCGCGTCGACCGGGCCGTCGGCGAGCAACCCGGCGAGCGTGCCGCCCTCCACCCATTCGGTGACCATCCAGGTGCGCTCGCCCTCGTCCTCGGCGTCGAAGACCCTGGGCAGCGCCGGGTGCTCGATCATGCTCAGCGCGTACGCGTGCTGCAGCAGGGCCTGCGCGGCCGAGCCGCCGGGCTCATGCGTCGTGACCAGGACCTGACGGTTCAGCACCGTGTCCTGACCGCGCCAGACTCCCGGCGCTGCCTCGGTCGGTGCTACCAGGCGCTCCAGCAGCCGGTAGCGCCCGCCCACCATGCCCAGCTCGGTGCTGGGTGGCGCGATCTCCACGTCACGGTGCCCCTAACGCGCTCTTCCTCAGAGCCCTTACCCAGCGTCCCTTGTTCTGCGCTGGAAGGCCAGACCTTCACCCGCTCATGACGCCCGGCCCGGCTCAAGGGTTGCTCGGACCGGCGAACGCCACCTGTTGACCGTAGCCGGTCAGGTTGTGAGCCTTCCCCGGACCGTCCCCACCAACTCATCCAGCTCGCGGATGTGCATCGCCCGGGCCAGGAACAGGATGACTCCACCACCGACCACCGTGCTGGCAACGATGGATCCGAGCGACGCGAAGAACCCCAGCCCGAACTGCCGCACCACCGCCTGGTGGATGATCTCGGCCAGCAGCAGTCCGATCACCGAGGCAACCGTGATCCGGACCAGCACCCGGAACTGCTGGCTCAGCCCCAGCGGCCCGAACCGGCGGCGCAGCATGCCGGTGCCGAGGAACGCACCCAACGCGAACGACAGGCCGTTGGCGAGCGCGAGCATGGCGACCAGGTCCCGGGCCGGCACCGCGATGGCGAAGATCACGCACAGCAGCACCCGGAACGCGACCATCGCGGCGTTGATCACGGTCGGCGTCTTGGCGTCCTTGACCGCGTAGAACACCCTGATCTGCAGCATGGTGACCGCGAACGGGACCAGCCCGATGAGCATCGCCGCCAGCGCCTTGCCCACCTCGGCGGCGTTGTCGGCGGTGGCCACGCCGTGCGCGAAGAACACCCGGGCCACCGGGAACGCGGTGACGTACATCAGCGCGGAGACCGGCACCAGCGCGACCACCGTCAGCCGGGTGCCCAGCGACAGGTCCCGGACCAGGGCGCGCAGGTCCCGCCGGGCGGCCGCCCGGGACAGCCGCGGCATCAGAACGGTCAGCAGCGCCACGCCGAGCACCCCGTACGGCATCTGGAACAGCAGGCTGGCCAGCGCGTACACGTTCGAGCCGATGGCCACCTCGCGGCCGGCGTGGTTCGCCAGCGCGATGATCACCGTGAACCCCAGCTGGCTGATCGCCACGTAGGCCAGCACCCAGCCGCCGAGCCGACCGGCCTCGCCGAGCCCGGTGCCCGCCCAGTCCCAGCGCCACCGCCAGCGGAACCTGGCCTGGCGCAGCGCCGGCACCAGGACCAGGGCCTGCACCACGATGCCCAGCGTGGTGCCGATGCCCAGGACGTAGATCTGGGTCTGGCTGAGGGCCTGGACACCGCTGGCGGTGCCGGGCAGTGCGATGAACACCACCGCGGTGCCGATCACCACGATGTTGTTCAGCACCGGGGCCCAGGCCGGCGGGCGGAACACGCCGCGGGTGTTCAGCACCGCCCCGAGCATCGCGCCGATGCCGTAGAAAACGATCTCCGGCAGCAGCAGCCGGGCCCAGGTGTTGGCCAGCGCCACCTGCCCGGAGTCGCCGCGGATGTTGTACATCCAGGTCAGCAGCGGCGCGCCGAGGATGGCCAGCCCGGTGGCCGCGACGAGCACTGCCGTCATCAGCGACAGCAGCCGCTGCGTGTAGGCATCGCCGCCGTCGGTGTGGCGCTCCTGGGCGTGCACCAGCAGCGGCACGATCACCGAGGTGAGCACCCCGCCGAGGAGCAGCTCGTAGACGATGTTCGGCAGGGTGTTGGCGGTGTTGTACGCGTCCGGCACCAGCCCGGCCGCGCCGATCGCCGCGGTGATCGCCGCGGTGCGGACGAACCCGGTGGTGCGGCTGACGAGCGAGGCGATCATCAGGTGCTTGCTGGACCGGGCGAGCGCCCCGGCGTTGTCCGGCGCGGCTGCCCGGGATCGGCGACGGCGCTGGCCCGGTGGCGGCCGGCCGGGCGGCCCCGGCCGCGCCAGGCC
>JBKOWA010000466.1:0-3048 GCA_046724155.1 Actinomycetota bacterium | reverse complement strand
CACCTCGGCTGTGCGGGGCAGCACACCGCCAGGTTGTCACGCGCCCGACCGGTACTCCGTCTGTAGGGATGGCCCGGGGCGCGTTGCGGCAGAGAGGTGGTAGATGAAGATCGCCGTGGTCGGGGCCGGCCTGGGTGGGGTGTCGGCCGCGGTGGGCCTGCACCGCGGCGGGCATGAGATCACGCTGTACGAGCGCGGTGCCGAGTTGCGGGAGGCCGGGACCGGCGTGGTGCTCATGCCCAACGGCATTCGCGCGCTGGACACGCTCGGGTTGGGCGACTTCGTGCACGGCAGGGCCACCCCGGCCGTAAGCGGCGGGGTGCGGGACTGGCGTGGTCGGCCGTTGCTGGTCACCGACGCGGTCCGGGCGCAGCAGACGGTGGGGGCGACGATGGTCGTGGACCGGGCCGCGCTGCACCAGGCGCTGCGGGCCTGGCTGCCCGCCGGGCTGGTGCGCACCGCGACGGCGGTTGAGCGCGTGGAGCCCGACGCCGGCGGGGTGACGGTGATCAGCGCCGGTCTGCCCATCGCCAGGGCCGATGCCGTGGTCGTGGCCGACGGTATCGGTAGCCGGCTGCGCGGTCAGCTGTTTCCCGGCCACCCGGGGCTGCGCCAGGTCGGCCGGGTGGACCTGCGCGGCGTCCTACCCAATCCCGCGGGCCTGGACGTGTCCGAGCTGGCGGCCAGCATCATGGTCGACCGGCGCAGCGGGTCGATGTTCGGCCTGTTCCCGATCGGCGACGGTGACCTGTACTGGTTCACTGACACCGCCTTCACCGACATCGCCCTGCGGGCGGCGCCGACCCAGGCGCAGCAGGCGCGCCAGGTGGTGCGGTCGTTGATGGCCGACTGGCATCCGGCGGTCCCGGCGCTGATCGAGGCCACCCCCGCCGCCGACATCCACGTCGATGCGATTGCGTGTCTGGCCGAACCGCTACCGTCGTTCGCGGTCGGCCGGATCGCGCTTCTCGGCGATGCCGCGCACGCCATGACCCCCGACCTGGGCCAGGGTGCCAGCCAGGCGTTCGAAGACGCAGCGGCGTTGACCCGGCACCTGACCGACGCCACGCCGGCGGACGTCCTCGAGCGGCTACGCGGATACGACATCCAACGCCGAGCCCGTGCCAATCGGATGATGGCGGCATCGCTGCGGCAGTCGCGGCTGATGTCGCGGACCGGCGCGACCGCCTGGCTGCGCGACACCCTGCTCCGCGCGGTGCCAAACCGACTTGCCACCCGGCAACTCGCCAGGATCTGGCGCGCATAGCCAGCCCGGTTCCCACTGAAGGTTCGAGCGCGGGTTCCTGGCCCGGGCTGGTTTACGCTCTGATGAGCAAGGCTGGCCTGCCCACCTCCGGCGGCGGTACCCGCTGGTGGCCCGCACACGTCTCCCGCCTGCTCAAGACCCAGGACGCCCAAACCCGAGCAGGAAATCCACCCCAGAGGCCTATCACCGACTGATCAGGGCCGGTGCGATGCCGACGGTCCACCTCTGACGGGCCGACCGCCCGCCGCCCGGCGGGCTGATCAAGCGGATCGTCGGTCCTGGCGAATGCCATGGTAAGGACGGGTGGCCCCGGCGCTACGGGTCGGTTGGCCCGGGCGGAGCCCTCGCCCAGGTGTCAATGGTGAGGGAGGCTTGCGTGCGGAGGTGATCGTCTCATGGCCACGACCGACGCCCCTGCCACCGCCACCCCTGCTCGGCCGGTCGCGGCCGAGCGACCGCCGGGGGTGGAACGGCTGAGCGGGCAGGACCTGAGCATGTTGTGGCCGGACAGGCTCGGCTGGCCGCAGGACATCGGCGTGATCGCCGTGCTGGACGCGACCCCGATCCTCGACTCGGCGGGCCGGCTGCGCATCGGGCAGGTGCGTGCGGCGGTCGCCGCCCGGCTGCACCTGGCCCCCCGGCTGCGCCAGATCCTGTACGACCCTCCGCTGGGCGCGGGACGGCCCGTGTGGGTCGACGCCCCCGACTTCGACATCGCCGACCACGTCCACGTACTGACGCTGCCGGAGCCGGCCGACCAGCAGCAACTCCTGCACGTCTGTGAGGACCTGCACCGGCGCCGACTCGATCGGTCCCGCCCGCTGTGGCAGCTGTGGCTGCTTCCCGGCCTGTCCCATGACCGGGTGGGCATGTTCATCAAAATGCACCACGTCGTCGCCGATGGCGTGGCCGGCATGGTCCTGTTCGGCGCCATGCTCCAGCCGACGCCGGCCCCGACGGCCGCTACCGCACCGCCGTGGACCCCGCGGCCCGTGCCGCCGCTGACCCGACTGCTCGCCGACAACCTGCGCCGGCGGGTCAACGGCTTCGCGGCCCGGGCGGCCCGGCTGGCGCACCCGGCGCGTACCGTACGCCGGATGCGGGCCGGCGCTCGCGCACTGGCCGAGCTGATCCGGCAGGAGCGCGCCCCCGAGTGCGGCCTCAACCGCCCGATCGGCGCCGACCGCGCAATCGGCCTGGCCCGCGGGGATCTGGCTACCGCCAGGCAGCTGGCCCACTCCGCCGGCGCCACGGTCAACGACGTGCTGCTGGCTGCCATCGCCACCGCCCTGCGCGACCTGCTGCAGTCGCGTGGGGTCAACGTGGACGGTCTGGTGCTGCGGGCCGCGGTTCCGGTCTCGCTGCACGCCGCCAAGGCGGGTCCCGCCCAGGGCAACATGGATGGCGGGATGATGGTCGCGCTGCCGATCGGGGAGCCGGACACCCTCGCGCGGTTGAAGCTGATCGCCGCGGACAGCCCGCGCCGCAAGGCCGACGCGCTGCGACTGGCAGGCAGCGGCATCTCCGCATCAGTCACCGCCCGCAGGCTGATGCTGCGAATGATGGCCCACCAGCACATGGCCAACGTGTACCTGGCCAACGTGCCCGGCCCGCCAACGCCGCTACACCTGGCCGGCGCCCGCATCCTCGAGATGTTCCCGGTGGTGCCGCTGACCGGCAACGTCACCCTCGGCGTTGGGGTGCTGTCGTACGCCGGGCAGCTCAACGCCACCGTCGTCGCCGACCCGCACGCCATCCCCGACCTACCCGTGTTCCTGACC
>JBKOWA010000259.1:0-3268 GCA_046724155.1 Actinomycetota bacterium | reverse complement strand
GTCCCGGCGCTGGTGGAACGGCCGGTCCACGATGCCGACCGGGACCTGCAGCGGCGGCAGGTCCGGGCTGGCGCCGAAGCCGCGGCGCGGGCGGACGGCCAGGTCCGGCAGCAGCATGTCGAGGGTGTCCGGCTCGACCAGCGGCGGCAGCCACACCCGGTGCGCCGGGGTGCCGCGGCCCGCCAGCTGGCCGACCATCGCGGACAGCACCGTCGGGCGGCCGGTGTCGTCCTCGTCGCCGTCCGCAGTGCCGGCCGCGGGGTTGACACCGGTGCCGGCCCCTGCGGCAGCCGCCGCGCCGACCCCCGTGCCGGCCGCCGTGCGGGCCCCAGTGCCGACCGCAGCGCCGACCGCAGTACCGATCGCAGTACCGACCCCGGTGCCAACCCCAGCGCCGGTGCCGTTCGCGCTGCTGGCGGGGCGTTGCTGCCGGCCGGTGACGCCCTCCGGGTCGGGCAGGTAGCCGGCCAGGAACGGGCGGACGTCCAGCCCGCCGGCCAGCGCCAGGTCGCCGGCCTGCTCCCGGCCGCCGTACGGTCCGGACACGTACGCAGCCCGGAACCGGCGCAGGTTGGCGGTGTCCGCCCGCAGGTACCCGTGGCCGGGGGCGCTGGGCAGGCTGTACGCATCGGGTACCCCGAGCACGGTGCGGCTCTCCTGCTCGGTGAAGGTCCGCAGGCACACCCGGTAGGACAGGTTGGCCTCCAGGCCGCGCAGCCGGCCCTCGTCCAGCCGCTGCGAGGCCAGCAGCAGGTGCAGCCCCAGCGACCGGCCCAACCGGCCGATCTGCGCGAACAGGTCGGCGAAGTCCGGCTTCTGGGACAGCAGCTCGGAGAACTCGTCCACCACGATGAACAGGCTGGGCAGCGGCGGCAGGTCGGCGCCGCGCTGCCGGGCCCGGTCGTAGTCGCGGATCGAGACCAGGTTGCCGGCGGCCCGCAGGATCTCCTGCCGGCGGTTCATCTCACCGGACAGCGCCTCCTGCATCCGGTCGACCATCGCCAGGTCGTCCTGCAGGTTGGTGATCACCGCGGCCACGTGCGGCAGGGCGGCCATCCCGGCGAACGTGGCGCCGCCCTTGAAGTCGACCAGCACCAGGTTGAGCTGCTGCGGCGGGTGGGTCGCGGCCAGCGCCAGGACCAGGGTGCGCAGCAGCTCGGACTTGCCCGACCCGGTGGCGCCGATCACCAGCCCGTGCGGGCCCATGCCGTCCTGCGCGGACTCCTTGATGTCCAGCTCGAGCACGGTGCCGTCGGCGCAGATGCCGATCCGGGCCCGCAGCCGGTCCCGCAGCGGGCGCAGCGCCCACAGGGTGGCCAGGTCCAGGCTGCCCGGGTCTGGGATGCCGAGCAGGGCGGGGAGGGTCTGGTCGACCGTCGCCAGGTCCTCGGCCTGGGCGGTGGCCACGTCCAGCCGGAACTCGGCCAGCTGCTGGGCCAGCGACTCCGCGACCGGGATGTCGAGGGCGTCCGGGGTGCCCAGCGCGGTGAGCGTGTGACCGACCCGGGTGGCCAGCCGGTGCTCGTCGAGCACCAGCTCCACGCCGTGCGCCCGGACCAGGTCCGCGGCGCGGCCGTCCAGGTCGACCACGGTGACCGCCTGCAGCCCGTCCGGGTCCAGCAGCAGCTCCTCGCCCGTGGCCATCCCGCCGTCGAGGACCACCAGCAGCTGCGGCAGGTCCGGATCCGGCTCGGCGTTGCGGTTGAACCCCGGCCGGTGGGCCAGCTCCTCGTCCAGCCACTCCTCCAGGACCGCCAGCGACGGGTTGACCATGCGGACCGGGCCGGCGTGGTCCACCTCCCGGCGGTGCTGGGCGTGCGGCAGCCACTTCACCCAGGACCACTGCGGCGCGTCCGGTTCCCTGGTGCAGACGACCACCATCAGGTCGGTGGGCGGGTGGAACGTCGCCGCCTGGGCCACCAGGGCCCGGGCCAGCGCCCGCGCCTGGTCGCGGTCCCCGGACAGCGCGAGCGCGGCGTAGCGCCGCAGGGACAGCCGGACCGGCATGTCCGGCACCACGCTGTGGCTGGCGATGAACCGGCGCAGGGCCAGCGCGCACAGCGGGTCGAGATCCTCCACCGGGCCGGACTCGCCGGGCACCAGCGGGGTGGCCAGGTACTGCACGCCGAGGCCGAGCCGCAGCCAGCCGCAGTCGGGGTCGGTGGGCCGGCGTTCCCACCGCCGCTGGCTGGCGGCCACCGCCCACAGCTGCTCCGGCGCCGGGGCACCCCAGTCGGCGGCCGCCCGCTGGGCCGCGGCCGTGCGCCGCACCTGCTCCCGCATCCGGGCCAGGTAGCGCAGGTAGTCGCGGCGGTTGTGCTCGGCGTCGCTGCGCTGGGTCGACCTGGCGCGCAGCAGCGAACCGGCGACCATGGCCACGGAGGAGAACAGGAAGAACGAGCCGGCAACGTAGGTGATCGGGTTGGGTGGTGCGGCGAACAGGTAGGCCACCGAGCCCAGCCCGGACAGCGCCGGCAACGCGGTGAGCCAGACGTTGCCCGAGTCCGGGCGGGTCAGCTCCGGCGGCGGCTGGAGCAGCAGCTCGCCCTCGGGCACGGTGGGCAGCGGCACCCGGGCCGGCCGGCGGAACAGCGTGGTGGGCACCCTCACCCCCCTGGGAGGCGGCCGACGCGGCTGCCGGACTGTCGGTGGACCGTCTTACCCTACGGCGAGCAGCAACGTCCGATTCGGGAACGTCTGGCCGGGCCGGCAAGGGGACCCGGGGGGCCAGCAAGGGACCGGGGGCCGGCAAAGGGGACCGGGGGCCAGCGAGGGGGCCGGATGGCACGCAGCACAGCATCGGCAAAGACGGGGGGAGCCACGCAGGTCGGGGGCGGGGGTCAGGCAGCGGCCTTCTGCCGGATCCGGCTGGCCGCGCCGGGCACCGAGGTCGACCTGGCGGTGCCGTCCGCGGTGCCGCTGGCCCGGGTGCTGCCGACGCTGCTGCGGCACGCGGGGCAGGGCGACACCGACGGTGGCGGCTGGGCGCTGTCCGGCGTGGACGGCGCCCGGCTGGACCCGAGCGTGAGCCTCGCCGCCGCGGGGGTGCGGGAGGGCGCCCTGCTGGTGCTGCACCGGGCCAGCGAGTGGACGCCGCCGCCGGTCTACGACGACGTGGTCGAGCTGGTCGGCCGGGACGCGGTGCCGCAGCCGTGGGGCACCCGGGAGCTGCGCTGGACCTGCGCGGTGCTGGTCACGGTGGCGCTGCTCGGGGCGCTCGCGGCGCTGGCCGCCAGCCGCGAGGTGGCGTCGGGCGTGCTGGCCGCCG
>JBKOWA010000081.1:0-4925 GCA_046724155.1 Actinomycetota bacterium | reverse complement strand
GTCCTGGCCACCGCCACCACCGGCGACCTCGGTGAGCCGCTGGTGCCGCTGGCCGCGGGCGAGACCCTGGCCGGGCGCCGGCACCGCGAGCTGGAGCTGGCCTGCGCGGAGCTGGGCGTCTGCCGGCTGGTCCAGCTCGGGTACCGGGACTCCGGGATGCCCGGCTGGGCCGACAACGGGCACCCGAACGCGCTGGCGATGGCGAACCAGCACGGCCTGGCCCGGCGGCTGGCCAACCTGTGCGCCGAGGAGCGTGCCGCGGCCCTGGTGCACTACGACAGCCACGGCATCTACGGGCATCCCGACCACGTGGCGGTGCACCTCATCGGTCGGCTGGCCGCCCGGTTCGCGCAGATCACCGCGTACGAGGCGACGGTGGACCGGGAGCACCTGCACATCGCGCACCAGACCGCCGAGGGCGACCACCTGGTGCACGGGGCGAACCGCAGCCAGCCGGCGCCGTACGGCCGGGTCACCGTGGAGATCCCGCTCGCGGTGGCCGCCGACGAGGCGACGCTGGCAGCCAAGCGGCGGGCGATGGCGGCCCACGCCAGCCAGATCCCGCCACAGGCGCTGGACCTGGCCGGCTTCAGCGACGTGTACGGCCTGGAGTGGTACCTGCGGGACGGGCCGGCCGGCGTGGTGGACCGGCTCGGCAACGTCCACGCGATCGTCTGAGCCGCCGCCATACCGGCCCGGCCCCGCTGCCGGCCCGCCCGCGACCGGCGGGCGGACGGGCGCGCTGCCGGGTGTCTGTGCACGCAGGTGTCCGGAACGAAAATGCCGCCCGCGACCGGCGAGCAGACCGGCGCGCCGCCGGCCCGGCTCGCGCGCCCCAGCCAGCGAGCCCTCCCGTCAGCTCCGGCGGCGGATCTTGCTGCCCAGCCAGACCAGCGGGTCGTACTTGCGGTCGACCACGCGCTCCTTCATCGGGATCAGCGCGTTGTCGGTGATCTTGATGTGCTCCGGGCAGACCTCGGTGCAGCACTTGGTGATGTTGCAGTATCCCAGGCCGTGCTCCTCCTGGGCCGCCCGCTGCCGGTCGGCGGTGTCCAGCGGGTGCATGTCCAGCTCCGCGATCCGCATCAGGAACCGCGGCCCGGCGAAGGACTCCTTGTTCTCCTCGTGGTCGCGGATCACGTGGCAGGTGTTCTGGCACAGGAAGCACTCGATGCACTTGCGGAACTCCTGTGAGCGCTCCACGTCCACCTGCTGCATCCGGTACTCGCCGGGGGCGAGGTCCTTCGGCGGGGCGAACGAGGGGATCTCCCGGGCCTTGGTGTAGTTGTACGAGACGTCGGTGACCAGGTCGCGCATCACCGGGAAGGTGCGGATCGGGGTGACCGTGACCGTCTCGTCCTCGCCGAACGTCGACATCCGGGTCATGCACATCAGCCGCGGCCGGCCGTTGACCTCGGCACTGCACGAGCCGCACTTGCCGGCCTTGCAGTTCCACCGCACGGCCAGGTCCGGGGTCTGGGTGGCCTGCAGCCGGTGGATGATGTCGAGGACGACCTCGCCGTCGTTCACGTCGACCGTGAAGTCCTGCAGGTCGCCGCCGCTTGCGTCGCCCCGCCAGACCCGGAACTTCCCCTGGTAGCTCACCGCTCTCCTCCCGAACCCGCCACGGACAGCTCCTCCGCGGTGAGGTACTTCTTCAGCTCCGACGAGTCGAACAGCGCCAGCAGGTCGTCCCGCATCGGGATCTGGTCCTGCCGGCGGACCTGCACGCGCGTACCGGCCGTACCGTCGGCGGTGTCGTCGACCGTGTCGGCCGCCGTGTCGGCCGCCGTGTCGGCCGCCGTGCTGGCTGTCGGGCCACCGGTGGCCAGCGTGCAGACCAGCAGGATCCGCCGCCAGTCCGCGTCCATCTCCGGGAAGTCGTCGCGGGTGTGGCCGCCCCGGCTCTCGGTCCGTTCCAGCGCCGCCCGGGCGACGCACTCCGAGACCACCAGCATGTTGCGCAGGTCGAGCGCGAGGTGCCAGCCCGGGTTGAACTGCCGGTGGCCCTCGACCGTGATCCGCTGCGCGCGGGCCCGCAGGTCGTCCAGCCGCTTGAGGGCCTGCTCCACCTCGTCGGCCCGGCGGATGATGCCCACCAGGTCGTTCATCGCCTGCTGCAGCTCCTGGTGGACCGTGTACGGGTTCTCCCCGCCCTCGTTCTCGAACGGCGCCAGCGCGGCCCGGGCGGCGTCGTTCACATCGGACTCGGCCACGGCCGGCCGGGCCGGGCCGAGGGCGTCCACGTAGGCGGCGGCGCCGGACCCGGCCCGCTTGCCGAAGACCAGCAGGTCGGACAGCGAGTTGCCGCCGAGCCGGTTGGAGCCGTGCATGCCGCCGGCCACCTCGCCGGCCGCGAACAGCCCGGGCACCTTCGACTGCGCGGTGTCCGGGTCGACCTCCACCCCGCCCATCACGTAGTGGCAGGTGGGGCCGATCTCCATCGGCTCCTTCGTGATGTCCACGTCCGCCAGCTCCTTGAACTGGTGGTGCATGGACGGCAGCCGCTTGAGGATGAACTCCGGGGTCCGCCGGGACGCGATGTCCAGGAACACCCCGCCGTGCGGGGTGCCGCGGCCGGCCTTGACCTCGGAGTTGATCGCCCGGGCCACCTCGTCGCGGGGCAGCAGCTCCGGCGGCCGGCGGTTGTGGTCCGGGTCGTCGTACCAGCGGTCGGCCTCGTCCTCGGTCTCCGCGTACTGGCTGCGGAACACGTCCGGCACGTAGTCGAACATGAACCGCCGGCTCTCGGAGTTTCGCAGCACCCCGCCGTCGCCGCGGACCGACTCGGTGACCAGGATTCCCTTGACCGACGGCGGCCAGACCATGCCGGTCGGGTGGAACTGGACGAACTCCATGTTGATCAGCGTGGCGCCGGCGCGCAGCGCCAGGGCGTGCCCGTCGCCGGTGTACTCCCAGGAGTTCGAGGTCACCTTGAACGACTTGCCGATGCCGCCGGTGGCCAGGATCACCGCCGGCGCGGAGAACTGGATGAACCGGCCGGACTCCCGCCAGTAGCCGAACGCGCCGGCGATCCTGGCTGTATTTTCCGGGACACCCGGACCCGAGTAACCATCCGGGACACCCGGACCCGAGCTACCTTCCGAGGCACCCGGACCCGAGCTGCTATCCGGGACACCCGGACCCGAGCCGTCCGGACCGGCTTCGGTCAGCAGCTCGGTGACCGTGCACTCGGCGAAGACCTTGATCTTCGCTTCGTAGTCCCCGGTCTCGGCGAAGTCCTCCTGCTGCAGCGAGACGATCTTCTGCTGCAGGGTGCGGATCAGCTCCAGGCCGGTGCGGTCACCGACGTGCGCCAGCCGCGGGTACTGGTGGCCGCCGAAGTTCCGCTGGCTGATCCGCCCGTCCCGGGTGCGGTCGAACAGCGCGCCGTAGGTCTCCAGCTCCCAGACCCGGTCCGGGGCCTCCTTGGCGTGCAGCTCGGCCATCCGCCAGTTGTTCAGGAACTTGCCGCCGCGCATCGTGTCCCGGAAGTGCACCTGCCAGTTGTCCCGCGCGTTCACGTTGGCCATCGCGGCCGCGATGCCGCCCTCGGCCATCACGGTGTGCGCCTTGCCGAACAGCGACTTGCACACGATCGCGGTCTTCTTGCCCTGCTCCCGCGCCTCGATCGCGGCTCTCAACCCGGCGCCGCCGGCACCGATCACCACGACGTCGTAGGTGTGGCGTTCCAGCTCAGTCATCGACGACTCACCCTAATTAGTTGTAGAAGCGCAGGTCGCTGATCGTGCCGCTGGCCACCAGCGCGATGTACGCGTCGGTGAGCATCAGCGTGCCGAGCGTGATCCAGGCCAGCTGCATGTGCCGCACGTTCAGCTTGGACACCTGCGTCCAGATCCAGTACCGCACCGGGTGTTTGGAGAAGTGTCGCAGCCGGCCGCCGGTGATGTGCCGGCAGGAGTGGCAGGACGCGGTGTACGCCCACAGCAGCACCACGTTGACCAGCATGACCAGCGTGCCCAGGCCGATCCCGAACCCGCCGTCGGCGCCGTGGAAGGCGCGGACCACGTCGTAGGTGTTGATCACCGAGATGAGCACGGCGGCGTAGAAGAAGTACCGGTGCAGGTTCTGGGTGATCAGCGGGAAGCGGGTCTCGCCGCTGTATCCGCGGTGCGGCTCGGCCACCGCGCAGGCCGGCGGGGAGAGCCAGAACGCGCGGTAGTAGGCCCGCCGGTAGTAGTAGCAGGTCAGCCGGAAGGTGAGCAGGAAGACCAGGGTGAGGATCGCGTACGGCACGAACGGCGGGAAGTCCCCGAACCAGGTGCCGAAGTCCCGTGACTCGGGGACGCACGAGGAGGTGACGCAGGGTGAGTAGAAGGGCGTCAGGTAGTGGTACTGCTCCACGAAGTACGCCCGCTGCGCCGCCGTCCGGATGAGGCCATAGGCCAGCCAGGCGGTCAGCAGCACGAACGTGATCAGTGGCGCCCGCCACCACTGGTCCGTGCGGAGTGTGCGGGCCGCAATCTGGGCGCGGCCCGGTGACCCGGTGCCCGTCGTCGTTGCCATCGGTTCTCCGTGTCTGTGCCGAGCGTCGCGGCCGCGGTGATGGTTGTCCGGTCCCCGACGTCCGCGGCAGATCGTCCAGTGCGCAGTCTGGCCTTGCCGCCCGCGCCGAGTCCAGTCAGCTTGCTCCCGTGTGTGCAGGCAGACAATCCGGGGTGTGCAGGTTGACAACCGTGCAGGTCGATACCCGGGGCGTCAGGCGGCCCCGATGGCCCGGCGGGCGGATGCCGGCGTGCCGGCCGCCAGCTTGCCGTGCCGCCCCTGGTCCCTGGTTCAGCCGAGGTCGAGCACGGTCCGCAGTGCCTGGTCGACGGCGGCCATTTCCTGGCGGGTCAGCGCGCCCACCCGTTCTCCCAGGCGCTCCGGGTCGATCGCTGCGGTCTGCTCGGCCAGCACCAGCG
>JBKOWA010000449.1:0-3550 GCA_046724155.1 Actinomycetota bacterium | reverse complement strand
GCCCCCACATGATGTACGCGGGGAACAGCCCGATCAGCGAGACCATGATCACGCCGGAGAAGATGTTGCCGAACAACCGGAGCGCCAGGGTGATCGGCTTCGCGATCTCCTCGATCATATTGATCGGTGCCAGCCACCAGTACGGCTTGGCCAGGTGCCCGTAGTAGCCCCGGAAGCCCTTCTTCCGGATGCCGGTCACGTGCATGCCGATGATCACCAGCAGCGCCAGCGGGTACGTCAGGTTGACGTCGTAGGTGGGCGGCGGGAGGAGCTCCGGCTTGTGGATGATGGGGAGCACCGCCAGCCAGTTGGCCGCCAGGATGAAGCAGAACAGGGTGACCGCCAGCGGCACCACGAACGGGGCGATGCGGAGGCCCATCGTGGACTCGACCTGCCGCTCGATCGCCTGGGTGACCGTCTCGAAGAACAGCTGCGGGCCGCGCGGCACTTCGGCGGACAGCCGGCGGCGCATTGCCAGGCCGAAGCCGATGACGAGCAGGCCGGCCACCACCGTGGCGAAGATGGTGTCGAGATTGAAGGTGAAGCCGCCGATCTGCCGGGTGATGTGGGTGCCGATGTCGATCTCCGGCACCGCGTAGGCCGGCTGGCTCATGACCGCAGCTCCTTCAGCAGCGGGAGCGAGGCACCGCCGACCATGATGAGCTGGAAGGCGGCCAGCCCGGCGACCACGCCGAGCCCCTCCGGCCGTACCAGCAGGGCGCAGGCGACCGCGACCAGGGTGAGCAGGCCGAGCCGGCCCAGCACGTTGATCGTGAACCGGCGGCGGCGGTGCGCGGCCTCGCTCGCCGCGAACTGCACCACCGACCGCTGCACGGCCCGCGCGTTCAGCGCCGCAAGGGACAGCCCGAGCAGGATGAACAGCCCCAGCGCGGGGCGCCCGACCAGGGCCAGCACGGCCAGGCCGAGCCCGCCCAGGCAGGCGGCCAGGAGCACCGAGCGGCGCAGGTTGTGCGCCGCGGTGGTCGGGACGGTCAGTACGGGATGCACGGGCTGACCTCTCAACTGTCGTCGTTCAGGAACGTTCGCATCTCGGCGTAGGTGTACCAGCAACCCCCGGCGATCCCGAACGCGAGACCCACCAGGACGAATGCGGGGAACGTGTGGAGCAGGCTGTCGGCGAGCCATCCGAGCGCCATGCCTGCGACCAGGCACAGCGCGATCACTCCGCCGATACCGAGGAGGGTGGACAGGCCGGGAGTCTGTCGAGCCATGCCGTCCGCCCTACCCCGCTACCCGGCCAGCGATGCCCGCGAACAGGTATCAGACACAGGCAGCTCCTCCGGTCGACATCGGCGGCAGTCGCCACGTCGTGGTCAGTATCAGCGCGCCACCGCAGGAGTGCGTGGCCGAGCGGCCCCACCGATCGCGGGGACGAGGGGACAGTACCACACCCGTTTGGACCCTCCCCTCCAGCATGACTAGCCTCCTGACCTGCGGTTCTACGCATTGATCTGCGCTCGTGAATGTTTTCACAAGGAGCATACCGGAGATCCCCAAGCGGTTACAAACCGGCCCCCGGCCCGCTGGTGGAGGCCGACCCCGGTGGGCGGCCGGTGCGAGGGTCAGTGCGCCCGGCGGGCGGCCCGCAGCCGGGGCAGGCTCATCAGGACCAGGGCGACCGCCGCCAGCCCGCCGAGCATCGAGAACACCAGACCGAGGCTCTTGGTCACCGAGACGGCCACCCCGCCGAAGGCCAGCAGCGCGGCCCAGAAGTAGATGATCAGCACTGCGCGCCGGTGCGAATGGCCGATCTCCAGCAGCCGGTGGTGCAGGTGCATCTTGTCCGGGGCGAACGGCGACCGGCCGGCCCGGACCCGGCGCAGGACCGCCAGGGTGAGGTCGACCAGCGGGACGGCCAGCACGCCGACCGGGATCAGCAGGCCGAGGAACAGCCCCAGCGCGCCGAACAGGTCCTGGAACCCCTGGGAGTCGGCGCTGGTCGCGGTGGTGGCCGAGGAGGCCAGCATCAGCCCGATCAGCATCGATCCGGAGTCGCCCATGAAGATCCGGGCCGGCTGGAAGTTGTGCGGCAGGAAGCCGAGGCAGGCGCCGGCCAGCACCGCGGACATCAGGGTCGGGGTGAACGCGATGTCCGCGGTGTAGCCGACGCGCGCCAGGTGGTAGGAGTACAGGAAGAACGCCAGCGCGGAGATCGCCGACACCCCGGCGGCCAGCCCGTCCAGGCCGTCGATGAAGTTGATGGCGTTCACCGTGACCACGCAGAACAGGACGGTCAGCCCGACCGCCTGGTCCCGGCTCAGGATGATCGTCCCGATGCCGCCGAACGGAACGTAGATCAGCAGCAGCTGCACGCCGATGATGACCATCACACCGGCGGCCACCACCTGGCCGGCCAGCTTGGTCAGCGAGTCCAGCTCCCACCGGTCGTCGGCCGCCCCGAGCGCGCAGATCAGCCCGCCGGAGATCAGGATCGCGGTGCTGTAGCTGTTCTGCTCGAAGCTGCGCCGCAGGGTCGGCATCAGGTGGGCGATCATCAACGCCGCGCAGATGCCCGCGTACATCGCCAGCCCGCCCAGCCGCGGGGTGGGGATGGCGTGCACGTCCCGGTCCCGCACGCCGGCCATGGCGCCCCAACGGATCGCGACCATCCGCACCAGCGGGGTGGTCAGGTAGGTGACCGCGCCGGCGATGCACAGCACGAGCAGGTACTCACGCATGGGCGTTCAGGCCATCCCTCAGCCCTCGGTGCGCAGGTCGGGGAGCACCTCGCGCAGCTGCTCGACGCCGACCGCACCGGCCCGCAGCAGCCGCGGGCTGGTGCCGGTCAGGTCGACGATCGTGGAGGCCACCGGCTCGGCGCAGGGCCCACCGTCGAGGTACACCGCGACGGCCTCGCCGAGCTGCTCCTCGGCGGCCTTGGCAGTGGTCGGCGGGGGCTGGCCGGTCCGGTTCGCGCTGGACACCGCCATCGGGCCGGTCTGCTTGAGCAGCTCCAGCGCGACCGGGTGCAGCGGCATCCGGACCGCGACCGTGCCGCGGGTGTCCCCCAGGTCCCAGGCCAGCGACGGCGCGTGCCGCACGACCACGGTGAGCGCGCCCGGCCAGAACGCCTCGACCAGCTGCCGGGCGTCCGCCGGCAGGTAGAGCACCAGGCCGTCCAGCGCCTTCCAGGAGCCGACCAGCACCGGCACCGGCATGTCCCGGCCCCGGCCCTTGGCCGCCAGCAGGGCACCGACCGCGGACGGGGTGAAGGCGTCGGCGCCGACGCCGTACACGGTGTCAGTGGGTAACACCACCAGCTCGCCCCGGTCAACGGCGCCGGCCGCGGAGCGCAGCGCATCCTCACGTTCGCTCGGCTTGGTGCAGTCGTAGAAGAGGCTCATCGTGGCCAACCCTAGCGAGGCGACAGCGAGTGAGCATCGCAGCCCGGCCGGGGTCCCCTCCGGGGTGGCCGGGCGAGGAGCGGAGCGAGCGCGGAGCCGAGCAGTCAAGCACAGCGAGGCGACAGCGAGTGAGCATCGCAGCCCGGCCGGGGTCCCCTCCGGGGTGGCCGGGCGAACTGCGGGGT
>JBKOWA010000056.1:0-4002 GCA_046724155.1 Actinomycetota bacterium | reverse complement strand
GTCAGCGGGTGCCCGATCGACGGGCGCCGGGTCAGCCGGTGCCCGATCGACGGGCGCCGGGTCAGCGGGTGCGGCGGTAGGGGGCGCCGGGTCAGCGGTGCTGACCGGAACGCTCCGTGCCGCGTCCGGGTTGCGCCGGACCTTGATCAGGCTGGCCGCCGTGGTCACGGCGAGCACCCCGACGATCACGCCGAGGGACAGCTCGATGCCGAAGTGCGGTGCCCGGTCCACCCCGCTGGCGGCCAGTGCCTCGGACACCAGCTTCACCCCGATGAACCCGAGGATGACGGCCAACCCCTTGCTCAGGTACACCAGCCGGCTGAGCAGCCCGCCGATCAGGAAGTACAGCTGGCGCAGGCCCATCAGGGCGAACATGTTGGCGGTGAAGACCAGGTAGGGCTCCCTGGTCAGGCCGAAGATGGCCGGGATGGAGTCGAGCGCGAAGAGGAGGTCGGTGGTGCCGATCGCGAGCATCACGACCAGCATGGGGGTGAACACCCGCCGCCCGGCGACCTTCACCATGATCCGCGCGTCGTGGTACTCCTTCGACATGGGCAGCAGCCGGCAGGCGATCCGCAGCAGGCCGTTCTCCCGGTACTCGGCGTCGGGCTCGCCGCCGGTGGCCAGCTTGTACGCGGTATAGATCAGGAACGCGCCGAAGAGGTAGAAGACCCATTCGAACTTGGCGATCGCGGCTGCGCCGACCGCGATGAACAGCCCGCGCAGCATCAGGGCACCGAGGATGCCGAACAGCAGCACCTTGTGCTGGTGGATCCGGGGCACCGCGAAGGCGGTCATGATGACCACGAAGACGAACAGGTTGTCCACCGACAGGCTGTACTCGGTGATGTAACCGGCGAAGAACTGCTTGGCGTACTCGGCACCTGTGACGGCCCCGAGCCCGAGCCCGAAGGCGACCGCCAACCCTACGTAGATGACCACCCAACGGGCCGCCTCCCCGACCGAGATCTCGTGCGGCCGCCGGTCGACCAGGGCCAGATCGGCGGCGAGCACTGCGAACAGGGCGAGGAAGGTCAGAGCCCAGACCCAGGCGGCGACGTTCACGGTCCTCCTCCGGTGCGGACGGCAGCGTCGAGACACCGGAGGTCTCTCCCGCCCGCAGGTAGCGAGCCGACGGGACCGGGCGGCTGCCGTGTTGACGACCCCGTCGCGAAGGGATACTCCCCTCCCAACCCTCCTAGTATCCCGCGTTCCCGCTGCGGACCCAACCGGCCGGCGTGTCGTCGCTCACCGTCGTGTCGGTGCCTACCGCTAGCGTGCCTAGCAACTATCGAGGAGGGATCGAGATGGCAGCAAGTGTCCAGGTGGTCATCGACTGCGCCGAGCCGGGCAAGCTGGCGGAGTTCTGGGCGGCCGTGCTGGGGTACCAGCTGGAGCCGCCGCCCACCGGCTATGCGAGCTGGGAGGAGTGGGCCAGGCAGGCCGGCATCCCGGAGGACAAATGGGACGCGTATGGTGCGGCCGTCGACCCCGAGGGCGTCGGCCCGCGGCTGTTCTTCCAGCGGGTGCCCGAGCCGAAAGTGACGAAGAACCGGGTGCATCTGGATGTGAACGTCAGCGTCAGAGGCACCCCGCAGGCCGAGCGCCGGGCCCGGGTCGCCGCCGAGGTGGACCGGGTGATGCTGCTCGGCGCCACCCGGCTGCGCGAGCTCGACGATGCGACCGGCTACTGCGTCGTGCTGGCCGACCCGGAGGGCAACGAGTTCTGCCTGCAATGAGGGTGGCGGCGGCAATGACGGTGCCGGGGCGGCAGGCCGGGCCAGGCTAGGGTGCGGTCCGGTGGAGATCAGGCCGGTCGAGGGCGCGGAGCTCACCGCAGACCGCGGCGAACTCACCCCAGACCGCGGCCGGCCTGCCACATCACGTCTCACCGCAGTCCGGCAGCGTCCATCCCGCGCAGCTCCTTCTTCAGCTCGGCGATCTCGTCCCGCAGCCGGGCGGCCAGCTCGAACTGCAGGTTGCGGGCGGCCTCGAGCATCTGCGCGGACAGCTGCTGGATCAGGTCGGCCAGTTCTGCCCGCGGCATCCCGGCCAGATCCTTGGCGTGTGCGCCGATCCCCACCACGCCGGCCGACTTTCCGGCCCGGGAGGACGTGCCGGGCACCGGCGCCTTGCCCCGCGACTGCTGCCGGCCCGAGCCGCCCACCAGCTCGGTGTCGTCCGCCTCCCGGTAGATGTCGTCGAGGATGTCAGCGATCTTCTTCCGCAGCGGCTGCGGGTCGATGCCGTTGGCCCGGTTGTAGGCGACCTGCTTCTCGCGCCGCCGGTTGGTCTCCTCGATCGCGTTGCGCATCGACGGGGTGATCGTGTCGGCGTACATGTGCACCTGACCGGACACGTTCCGCGCCGCCCGGCCGATGGTCTGGATCAGCGAGGTGCCGGACCGCAGGAAGCCCTCCTTGTCGGCATCCAGGATGGACACCAGCGAGACCTCGGGCAGGTCGAGGCCCTCCCGCAGCAGGTTGATCCCCACCAGCACGTCGTACTCGCCCTTGCGCAGCTCGCGCAGCAGCTCGACCCGCCGCAGGGTGTCCACCTCCGAGTGCAGGTAGCGCACCCGGATGCCCATCTCAAGCAGGTAGTCCGTCAGATCCTCGGCCATCTTCTTGGTGAGCGTGGTCACCAGCACCCGCTCATCCCGCTCGGCCCGCAGCCGGATCTCGTGGATCAGGTCGTCGATCTGGCCCTTCGTCGGCTTGACCACCACCTCGGGGTCGACCAGCCCGGTGGGCCGGATGATCTGCTCCACGACTCCCTCGCCCCGGCCCAGCTCGTAGGGGCCCGGGGTGGCCGACAGGTACACCGTCTGGCCGGTCCGCTCGACGAACTCGTCCCACCGCAGCGGGCGGTTGTCCGCCGCGGACGGCAGCCGGAACCCGTGCTCGATCAACATCCGCTTGCGCGACCTGTCGCCCTCGTACATGCCGCCGATCTGCGGCACGGTGACGTGCGACTCGTCGATGACCAGGAGGAAGTCATCCGGGAAGTAGTCGAGCAGGGTGTACGACGGCTCGCCGTAGGTGCGCCCGTCGATGTGCATCGAGTAGTTCTCGATGCCGGAGCAGCTGCCGATCTGGCGCATCATCTCGACGTCGTAGGTGGTGCGCATCCGCAGCCGCTGCGCCTCCAGCAGCTTGCCCTGCCGCTCGAACTCGGCCAGCCGGTCGACCAGCTCCGCCTCGATGCCCCGGATCGCCCGTTCCATCCGCTCGGGACCGGCCACGTAGTGGGTGGCCGGGAAGACGAAGACCTCCTCGGTCTCCCGCACCACCTCGCCGGTGAGCGGGTGCAGGTAGTAGAGCCGCTCGATCTCGTCGCCGAACATCTCCACCCGGACGGCCAGCTCCTCGTACACCGGGAAGACCTCGATGGTGTCCCCGCGCACCCGGAACGTGCCGCGGCTGAACGACAGGTCGTTGCGGGTGTACTGCTCCTCGACCAGGTCGCGCAGCAGCCGGTCGCGGTCGACGGTGTCGCCGACCCGCAGCCGCACCGCCCGCTCGACGTACTCCGACGGCGTGCCGAGACCGTAGATGCACGACACGGTGCTGACCACCACCACGTCCCGGCGGGTGAGCAGGCTCATCGTGGCCGAGTGCCGCAGCCGCTCGACCTCCTCGTTGATCGAGGAGTCCTTCTCGATATAGGTGTCCGTCTGCGGGACGTACGCCTCGGGCTGGTAGTAGTCGTAGTAGCTGACGAAGTACTCCACGGCATTGCCCGGCAGCATCTCGCGCAGCTCGTTGGCGATCTGCGCGGCGAGCGTCTTGTTCGGCTCGATGAGCAGGGTCGGGCGCTGCACCCGCTCGATCAGCCACGCCGTGGTGGCCGACTTGCCGGTGCCGGTGGCACCGAGCAGCACGACGTCCTGCTCACCCGCCTTGATGCGGCGCTCCAGCTCGTCGATCGCGGCAGGCTGGTCACCCGCGGGCTGGTACGGGCTGACCACCTCGAAGCGGCCGCCCGTGCGGGGGATCTCCC
>JBKOWA010000588.1:0-3292 GCA_046724155.1 Actinomycetota bacterium | reverse complement strand
GCGTCGCGCAACCGAGCCTGACCGGCGCGGCGCTGCTCGGCAGCGTCCCGGTCACCCTGGCCGCGCTCGCGGTCGGCCGCTACGGCGTCGAAACCCAGCGCCGCCGGCTGGAGGAGATAGGCACCGCGGCGCTGCCCGCCTCATCGGCCGCCGCCGGCCGTCCCTGACCCGCGCCCGGGGCGGTCCACCTGCTCACCGAACACCCCGAGGGGCTGCCTCGCCCGAGAGTCTCACGAGAGCGCGGGTCTGGGGCCTGGCTCGGCGACCGGTGGCGGTGGCGCGGGGGAGATCAGGCGGGGCAGGAAGACCGCCGTGGCGAGGCCGATGAAGCCGGCGACGCCGAGCACGGTCATCGCGAGCGCATACGAGCGGTTGCCCTCGGCGATGCCGGCGACGAGCACGGTGCCCGCGATCGCGGTCCCGAACGTCGAGCCGAGGTTCGACACGGCGCGCGAGAGACCGGAGATCTCGCCCTGCTGGTCCTCCGGCCAGCTCGACTGGACGATGTTCACAGACGGCGTCAGCATGAGCCCGCAGCCGAAGCCGATCAGGAACAGCCCGGGCGCGAACGCCCAGACGCCGGGCCTGCCGGCGACCAGCGCGAGCAGGACGGCGATTCCCATAGTGGTCGTGACGAAGCCGGCGAGGATCAACGTTCGCTGCGCGCGGCGCTTCGCGAAGCGCTCGGCGCCGAGCGACGAGAGCAGGATCCCTGCGGTGGCGGCGGTGAAGATGACGCCGGTCTCGATCGCGTTGTAGCCGCGAACGACCTGGAGGTATGCCGAGACGACGAACGCGGTCCCGAGCAGCAGCAGCCACTGCGCGTTCTGGGTCACCAGGCCGAGGTTCGACGTCCGGTTCCGGAAGAGACCGGTCGAGAGCAACGGCTCTTCGCCCTTGCGCTCCTTCACGCGGATGTGGACGAAGAACCAGACGAGGAAGAGGGCGCCCACGGAAACGAGGGCAACCGTCAACCAGCCGTTGTCGTCCGCGGCCTGGATGCCCATCACGACGAGCACCAGCCCGAGCGCGGACAGAACCGTGCCGGTGGTGTCAGGACGGCTGTTCGGGTCGGGCGGGAGCGGGTCCTGCAGCGCTCGGGTCAGGAGGAGGATCACCCCGATCACGAGCGCCTGGAAGATGAACGCGGCTCGCCAGCTGATCGCCGTCGTGATCAGACCTCCGATCAACGGGCCGGTCGCGGCGCCGATGCCGCCCATACCGCTGATCACCCCGAACGCACGCGCCCGCGACGTGACGTCCTTGAAGAGGAGTGTCGTGAGGATGTAGACGGGCGGGATGAGCATCGCCGTGCCGATGCCTTCGAGGATCGAGTTGCCGAGGATCAACACTCCGAGACTCGGCGACAGCGCGCTGATCACCGCCCCCGATGCGTAGACCATGAGCCCGATCGTGAAGCACCGCTTCCGGCCCCAGCGGTCGCTGAGCTTCCCACCCGGGATCATGAACGCGGCCATCACCAGCAGGTACACGGTGATCGCGGTCTGCACGCCCTTGACCGTCGTATCCAGGTCCTGGCTGATGTCGTTGATCATGACGTTCATGTTCGATCCGGCGAAGCTGCAGATGAACTGCGCCAGCGCGAGCGGAATGAGCATGCGCCGCAGCGCCTTCGAGGGCCGCGAGCCCGCAGTCGTTCCCGTCTCGGACATGTGATCCCTCTCCCCGTTCGACGAAGGCTTTCCCCGTTCGACGAAGGCGCTGCGGCCGAACCTAGGCAGTGGTGCCAGGGCGGGCATCATCCCGCCCGGGTGATATGCCCGTTTGCACATTCGGAGGACAGGCGGCGCGACGCCGACCGCAGGTCGCGGGGGGAGTTGGTGAGCTGGTCAGGGGCCGGTCCTGGAGAACCGGGTGAGTGCCTCATGGATCGCGTCGCGCATGGCGGGGCTGCCGGTGTGGCCGGAGTCGTCGATCACCGTGAGCTCCGCGTCCGGCCAGGCCTTGGCCAGCTCCCAGGCGGTCTGCAGCGGGCTGCCCAGGTCGAGCCGGCCGTGGATCAGCACCCCGGGGATGCCGGCCAGCCGGTGCGCGTCCCGCAGCAGTCGGCCGTCCTCGAGCCAGGCGTCGTTGGCGAAGTAGTGCGCGCAGATCCGGACGAGGGCCAGCAGCGCGTCGTCGGGCCGGTCGCTGTACTGGCCCGGCCGGCCCAGCGCCTCATGGGCGATGACGGCGTCCTCCCAGGCGCACCAGTCCCGCGCCGCCTGCATCCGGGCCGCCCGGTCCGTGTCCGGGCTGTTGAGCAGCCGGTTGTAGGCGGCCACCAGGTTGCCACCGCGGTCCGCCGCCGGCAGCGCGTCGCGGAACGCCTCCCAGGGGCCGGGCAGCAGCCGCCCGACGCCGCGGTAGAGCCAGTCGGTCTCCTCGGGCCTGGTCATCGTGACGCCCACGATGACGATCTCGGAGACCCGCTCCGGGTAGCGCTCGGCGTAGGCGAGGATCAGCGTGGAGCCCCAGGAGCCGCCGAACAGCAGCCAGCGCTCGATGCCCAGGTGCGTGCGCAGCCGCTCCATGTCGGCGATCAGGTGCTCGGTGGTGTTGTGCGCCAGGCTCACCGCCGGGTCGCCGGCGTGCGGCCGGCTCTGCCCGCAGCCGCGCTGGTCGAACAGCACGATCCGGTAGACCGCGGGGTCGAACGCCCGGCGGCTGCCGCGGCCTCCCCCGGCCCCGGGGCCGCCGTGCACCCACAAGGCGGCCTTTCCCTCCGGGTTGCCGCTGGCCTCCCAGTAGATCTGGTTGCCGTCGCCGACCTCCAGCAGGCCCTGCGCGTACGGCTCGATCGGGGAAAACTGCTCGGCCACGGCACTGCCTCCAGACGGGCGGGAACAGCCTCCGGGAGGCTACCCGCGGGCCGGTCGTGCCGGCATCCGCTTTAACCGGTCAGGAGCGGAACGTGGCCGGCTCCAGGCTGGACAGCAGCCGCATGACGAGGTCGAGGCTGCCGCAGAGATCGGCCAGGGCGCGCCGGTGCACGGCCCGGACGTCCCGGGCGAGCTGCCGCGGCGGCCGGGCCGGGCGGCCGGCCGGCACCGGGACGGCCCGGCTCGCCAGGTCCACGGCCTGGATGGCCAGCCGGCAGGCGGAGGCGAAGTCGCCCCGGATCCGGTCGCGCTCATCGACGGTCCAGGCCGTGCGGGACAGCTCCTTGGCGTCGATCAGGCTGGCGATCCGGTGGGCGCGGGACTCGGCCTGGTCCGTCATCGTGGCCGCGCCGGCCAGCCGGGGGCGGGCCGGTGGCACGGGTGGTCGGCCGGGGGAGCCCGCACGCGCG
>JBKOWA010000536.1:0-8069 GCA_046724155.1 Actinomycetota bacterium | reverse complement strand
CCGTGGTGCAGCCGCACCGGCACGCGGCCGTGCTGGGCACCAGCGCGCAGGCCACCGCCACCGACGTCGCCGACGCGGTGCAGGCGGCCAAGGACGCCGCCCCGGGGTGGCGGGAGCTGCCGTACGACGAGCGGGCGGCGGTGCTGCTGCGGGCGGCGGACCTGCTGGCCGGCCCCTGGCGGGACACCCTGAACGCGGCCACCATGCTCGGCCAGTCCAAGACCGTGTTCCAGGCCGAGATCGACGCCGCCTGCGAGCTGATCGACTTCCTGCGGTACGACGCGCACTTCGGCCGGCAGATCCAGGCCGAGCAGCCGGTCTCCGCCCCCGGCACCTGGAACCGGATGGACTACCGGCCGCTCGAGGGCTTCGTGGTGGCGATCACCCCGTTCAACTTCACCGCCATCGCCGGCAACCTGCCGGTCGCGCCGGCCCTGATGGGCAACACCGTGGTGTGGAAGCCGTCGCCCACCCAGCAGCTGGCCGCGCACCTGACGATGCGGCTGCTCGAGGCGGCCGGGCTGCCGCCGGGCGTCATCAACATGGTCACCGGCGACGGGCAGGCGGTCTCCGAGGTGGCGCTGCCCGACCGTGACCTGGCCGGCATCCACTTCACCGGCTCCACCCGGACCTTCCAGCACCTGTGGCGGACCGTCGGGGAGAACATCGCCGCCTACCGGGCGTACCCGCGGCTGGTCGGCGAGACCGGCGGCAAGGACTTCGTGCTGGCCCACCCCAGCGCCGACCCCGCCGCGGCGGTGACCGCGCTGGTCCGCGGCGCGTTCGAGTACCAGGGGCAGAAATGCTCCGCCGCGTCCCGGGCCTACCTGCCGCGCTCGCTGTGGGACGGCGGGCTGCGCGAGGCGCTGGCCGACACCGCCCGGTCGCTGTCCTACGGCGACGTCACCGACCTGTCGCACTTCGGCGGGGCGGTCATCGACGCGCGCTCGCACGGCCGGCTGACCGGCGTGCTGGAGCGGGTGCGGGCCGAGGGCAGCCTGCAGATCCTGACCGGCGGCGCCGCCGACGGCCGCGTCGGGTACTTCGTGCAGCCCACCGTGCTGGTCGGCGACGACCCGCACCACGAGGCGTTCACCACCGAGTTCTTCGGCCCGGTCCTGTCGGTGTTCGTCTACGCCGACGGCGAGTGGGACGGCGTGCTGGACCTGGTGGACACCTCGACGCCGTACGCGCTGACCGGCTCGGTGCTGGCCACCGACCGGCGGGCCATCGACGGGGCCGCGCGCCGGCTGCGGTTCGCCGCCGGCAACTTCTACGTCAACGACAAGCCGACCGGCGCGGTGGTCGGCCAGCAGCCGTTCGGCGGCGCCCGGGCCAGCGGCACCAACGACAAGGCCGGCTCGGTGTGGAACCTGACCCGGTGGGTGTCCCCGCGGTCGATCAAGGAGACGTTCGTGCCGCCGACCGACCACCGCTACCCGCACATGTCCTGACCGCAGACCGATCGTGACCGCAGACCATCCTGACCCCAGACCGAACCTGACCCCAGACCATCCTGACCGCAGACCGACCGGCCCAGGAGTCGATCATGACGAACTCGGCGGGAGCGGCCGGCCGCACCCCCGGCCCGCGGGCAGCGGGCGCCATGACCGGGCCGGCCGGGGCACGTGCCGACAGCCCGCGGGACCCGCGGTTCGGCGAGGAGGGCGGGCAGCTGTCGTACGGCAGCTACCTGCGGCTGCCGGAGCTGCTCGGCCAGCAGGTGCCGCAGTCCAGCCGGCCGGCGCACGACGAGCTGCTGTTCATCACCGTGCACCAGGTGTACGAGCTGTGGTTCAAGCTGCTGCTGCACGAGCTGGACGACGCCCGGGACCGGATGCTGGCCGGCGACAGCTACCACCCGCGGCTGCGGCTGCAGCGGGCACACGTGCTCGAGCGGCTGCTGGTCGAGCAGGTGGACCTGCTGGAGACCATGACACCGCAGGACTTCCTGCGGTTCCGGTCGAACCTGGCGCCGGCCAGTGGCTTCCAGTCGGTGCAGTTCCGGGAGCTGGAGTTCCTGTCCGGGGCCAAGGACAAGCGGTACCTCGGCCGGCTGCGGCACGCCACCGCGGACGAGCGGGCCCGGCTGGCCCGCCGGCTGGCCGAGCCGACGCTGTGGGACGGGTTCCTGGCGCTGCTCCGCACGGCCGGCCTCGACGTGTCCACGGTGGAGAGCCGGCGGGCGGCGCTGGTCGCGCTGACCGGCGACCGCGCCGACTACGGCCCGCTGTGGGACCTGGCCGAGGCGCTGATCGAGCACGACGAGCTGTCGGCGAGGTGGCGGCAGCGGCACGTGCTGATGGTGGAGCGGCAGATCGGCCTGAAGTCCGGTACCGGAGGCTCCTCCGGCGGGCCCTACCTGCGCACCCGGCTGGACATGCGGTTCTATCCCGAGCTGTGGGAGCTGCGCTCCTGGCTCTGAGGACGACACTCGGGATAATTCCGGCGTTCCAGGAAATTGCCGCAAGAGCTTGCAATGCACGCGAACCGTGCGTAGGGTCGGGGTCGGTCCCCAGCGGAACCGACACCCCGGTGAGCCGGGGCTGGATATGGAGGTCAGCCATGGTCGTCGGCATCAAGGTCACCCCCGAGTCGCTGCACAGCAACGCCGCCACCGTCAACGCCAGGGCCGGCGACGTCGAGGGCATCCAGAAGGCCTTGAACTCCCAGCTCGGTGGCCTGGTGGGCGGCGAGTGGATGGGCAATGCCTCCGCCCAGTTCGACGCCCTGTGGCAGAAGTACAACCAGGGTGCCGAGCAGATGATCGAGGCGCTGCGCGGCATCGGCACCCTGCTGAACAACGCCGGCACCGCGTACCACGACGCCGAGGCGGCGATCGCCAGGACCTTCACCGTCTGACCCGCATCCGCCCGCCGCCCCCGGGGTCCCGGCCCCGGGGGCGGCGGCGTGCCCGCCACCCGATCCCGGCCACCCGATCGGGGCCCCGCTGCGGGGGCTGCCGGTCCGGTGCCGTCGTCGACGGGTAGCCTGCCGACGTGCTGCCGGCCCGGTCCGACCGTGAGCCACCCCCTGTCCGGGCAGATGCTGGACATGCTCGTCGCGGCGGCGCAGCGGGCGGTACCTGTCGCCCCGCTGGCCCAACCTGCGGTACGAGCCGCCCCAGGCGCCCCCGTGGTGGAGTGGTGTCTTCGAGCTACGGCTGCCCGGGTGACCACCGGGCGGCGAGGACGAACTGCCGGCGACCGGCACCGGGCACGGTGCCCCGCGTCGTGCACTGCGCCACGGGTCGTTGGCCGCGATTACCCTTCGCGGTCGACTGGGGGCCGAGATGATCGCTGGGTGGCTGTGTTGATTCGATGTTTGTCACGGCAGGTCTCCGGCCGCATGTGTTGGCCAGAACGGGAGGTGGTCTAGCATGCGCCGACAGTGGACCTCAAGGACACGGCCGTTACGGTGGACGGCCCCCGACCCGGGCCACGGGACCGAACTAGTTGCGCACGGAGGGCAGGGGGTCTGGGTATGACGCCCAGCAGGCACCAGTCTGCGTCGAACGATACTGGCGGGTGGCCCCATTCGGCTACTGGTAGCGATGGTTCGATCTCAAGTGGTCAACAAGACCAACAGCGGCGGTCGTTCGCGCCGGTCTCAAGTGGTCAACAAGACCGGCAGCGGCGCTCGTTCTCGCTGGCCTTCCGCAACTGGCGGGTGCGATCCAAGCTCATCGTCATCCTGCTGATCCCGCTGCTGGCCGTGCTCGGCTTCGCCGGGTTGCGGCTGCGGGACGTGCTGGAGGCGCAGCGGCAGGCCCACCGCGCAGAGCAGATGGCGCAGTTCAGCAGCCGGGTGGTGATGCTGGCGCGGGCCCTGGAGAGCGAGCGCGACCAGTCCGCGGTGAGTCTCGGCTCCAGCCATCAGAACGGCAGCGCCGAGCTGCGCGACGCGCGTGACGCCACCGACAAGCAGGTGCGCGCCTACCAGCAGGCCGCCAGCGCACTCGAGATCCGCAGCCTCAGCCCGGTGCTGTCCGACTCGCTCGGCACCATCGACAGCCACATCAGCAAGCTGAACGGGCTGCACCTGATGGTGGACACGAACGGGGAATGGGCCGGGGTGGACGCCGAGTACCAGAGCTTCGTCGGCGACCTGCTGGCATTGGAGCAGGACATCACCCAGGGCGTCGATGACAGCCGGCTCACCGATGCGGTGCAGGCGCTGAACGCCGTCTCCCGGTACATCGCGGCGGCGGACTCCGAGCGTGGCCTGGTCGGCTTCCTGACCTCCAACGGCGCGTACTCCGAGGCCGACCGCACCGACGTGTTCCGCCGGGACGCCCAGGAGACCATCGCCAGGGGCGTGGTGGACTCCACCCTGACCACCGTCCAGCGCCGGATCTTCGACAAGGCGATGCCGGAGACGGTGACCAGCCCGGCCAACCGGCTGGTGGACGAGGTGGTGCTGCCGACCCCGGCCGGGCGGCGGCTGCCGGTCGACATCGGCGACTGGTACAAGGTCACCGGGGCCCAGGCGCAGGCTCTGGCCGGCGTCGAGGACGCGCTGGCCGCGCAGGTGCTGGACCGGACCAGGGAGCTCGGCTCGGCCGCCAGGCGGCAGGCACTGGTCGACGGCCTGGTGGTGCTCGGCATCCTGCTGGCTACCCTGCTGCTGGCCCTGCTCACGGTCCGGTCGCTGGTCCGGCCGCTGCGCCGGCTGCGCACCCGGGCGCTGGACGTCGCCTATACCGAGCTGCCCAGCGCGGTGCAGCGGATGCGGGACGCCGACCAGGTCGACCCGACACCGGCCGCCGGGCTGGGCGTGGACTCCCGGGACGAGGTCGGCGAGGTCGCCGAGGCGTTCGACAGCGTGCACCGGGAGGCGGTAAGGCACGCCAGCGAGCAGGCCCTGCTGCGCCGCAACGTCAGCACCATGTTCGTCAACCTGTCCCGGCGCACGCAGAGCCTGGTGGAGCGGCAGCTGCGGCTGATCGACACCCTGGAGGGCAGCGAGCAGGACCCGGACAGCCTGGAGAACCTGTTCCAGCTCGACCACCTGGCCACCCGGATGCGCCGCAATGCGGAGAACCTGCTGGTGCTCGCCGGCTCCGAGCCCGGGCGCCGGTGGACCCAGCCGGTGGCGCTGATCGACGTGCTGCGCGCCGCGGCCGCCGAGGTCGAGCAGTACCAGCGGGTGGTGCACACCTTCGTCACCGGCCGCGAGATCGAGGGCCGCGCCGTCGGTGACGTGGTGCACCTGGTTGCCGAGCTGCTGGAGAACGCCACCGAGTTCTCCCCGCCGGACACCCATGTCGTGGTGAGCGCCCGGTCGATGTCGGGCGGCGCCGGTGTGATGGTCGAGATCGAGGACCAGGGCATCGGCATGTCCAGCGAGGACATGGCCGGCGCGAACGAGCGGTTGTCCGCGGTCGCCGACTTCGAGCCGCAGCTGTCCCGCATGATGGGCCTGTACGTGGTGGGCCGGCTGGCCGCCCGGCACGGCATCCGGGTGCAGCTGCGGCCGGCGCCGTCCGGCGGGCTTACCGCGCTGATCCACCTGCCGCCCGAGGTGGTCGTCGACCCGATGACCCAGACCGGCCCCGAGCTGCCGCCGATGACCTCCGCTGCGGCCGGTGGCGGGGCCGGTGGGTCGACCAGCGCGGCGCTGCTCGGCCTGGACGAGGATCCGGCGCACCCCGGCACGCAGTTGCCCGGTCCGGTGGTCCGGCCGAGCCAGCCGGTCGGGCCGGCGACCCCGCTGCCCACTTACGGGCTGGCCGGGCTGACCGCTGGGACGGCCGCGATGCCACGGCCGCCGGGCATCGGGCCGCCGCCGTCCATGCCGTCCGGGCCGTCCATGCCGTCCGGGCCGTCCGGGCCGTCCGGGCCGTCCATGCCGTCCGGGCCGTCCATGCCGTCCGGGCCCGGGCCGTCCATGCCCCTCGGGCCGGTACCTGCGCCGTACGGGCCGGCCGCTGGCGACCCATCCGGGTTCCCGGCCCCGCCGCCGTTGCCGCGCCGCGAGCCGCACACCGCGTGGCCTCCCGGCCGGCCGGTCGCCTCCGGCCTGGAGCCCGAGCCGGTACCCGAGTCAGACCCGCCCCGGCCGTTGCTGCCTTCACGGGAGGCGGCGGTGGCCGCGGCCACGCCGGTCCCTGACCCCGTTGCGGAGGGGGCGGTCGGCGGGCCGAGCGAGGTCCCCGGCCTTCCCGGACCCGGCGCCGAGTCCGGTACCCGGGACGGGCAGCAGGAGGACCTCGAGGTGGACACCATCGTCCCGCACAGCAAGGACGAAGATCTGCCGATCTTCGCCGACCTGGAGTCGGAGTGGTTCCTGCGCCGCGAGGAGGCAGCGCTGCCGCCGCCGCCCGGGCTGCCGCTGGAGGAATGGGGGATCTCGTTGGAGGACATGCCGGCAACCGCGCCGTCGCTGGCTGGTGCGGCCGGGGCGGGCCAGGTTGCCGCTGGAGAGGCTCGGCCGGAGCCGGCGGCGGCCCGCAACGGCGTCGAGAGCCAGCCGGCTCGACCAGCCGGTTCGAGTCAGCCGCCACCGTTGCTGCCCGTCCGGCAGCCGCGCGGTACCGGTGAGCCGGCCCGGTCCCTCGGGCCGCTGGGGCCTGGCGAGCCACCCAGGACCGGCAGGACGACCTGGGTGTCGCCGGCGGACGAGGGCTGGCGTGCCGCGGAGCGGCTCAGCAACCCGAACGACGGGGGAACAACGGACGCTGGTCTGCCGATCCGCGTTCCCATGGCACACTTCGTCCCAGGTGCCGCACCGACTCCCCTGCGCCAGTCCGCGGCTGCTCAGGCGCGCGGCCAAGCCGCCAGCCAGACGCAGTCTCGGTCTCCGGACGCTGTTCGTGGCATGCTGTCGAGCTACCAGCGAGGTCTCCGGCAGGGCCGCGAGGCCGGCCGGCACCGGGAAAAGGAAACCGACGAGACGTACGCGAACCAGGAGCATTCGTGACCGAGACTGCGAACGGACCGGTGGCCCACCTCGGGTGGGTCATGCGCCCGACGAGCGCCAGCAAGGAGTCCGCGTGACGCAGTTGAGCCCCAACGCGCAGAACCTGAACTGGTTGATCTCCAACTTCGTCCACAAGGTCCCCGGGGTCGCGCATGCGATCGTGGTGTCCGCGGACGGGCTGCTGCTGGCGACCTCGCACGGGCTGCCCCGGGACCGGGCCGACCAGCTCGCTGCGGTGGCCTCCGGGCTGTCCAGCCTGACCCAGGGCGCGGCCAGGGTGTTCGAGGCAGGGGCAGTCAGCCAGACCGTCATCGAGATGGAAAAGGGCTTCCTGTTCGTGATGGCGATCAGCGACGGCTCGGGCCTGGCCGTGCTGGCCGCGAAGGACTGCGATGTGGGGCTGGTGGGGTACGAGATGGCCCTCCTGGTCTCGCGGGTGGGCGATGTGTTGACGCCGGCGCTGCGCGCCGAGCTACAGGCGGCACTGCCCCGGTGATGCCGTGACAGGGGGCGCGATGTCCAGCTTGGGAAACGATCCGGGACCGCTGGTCCGGCCGTACGCCATGACCGGCGGTCGGACCCGGCCGCGCTATGACCTGCCCATCGAAGCCCTCGTCACCACCACCTCGGCCGGCGAGCAGCTGGAGTTTCTGGCTACCCCCGAACGCCGGCAGATCTTCTCCATGTGCCGCGAGTTCCGCTCGGTCGCGGAGATCGCGGCACTGCTGTCCGTTCCGCTCGGTGTCGCCCGGGTGCTCGTCGGCGATCTTGCTGACGAGGGTCTGGTGATGGTTCACCAGCCGGGTGCTTCGAACGGCGGCCCCGACCTTGCACTCCTTGAGAAGGTGCTCAGTGGACTCCGCAACCTCTGACCGCGGTGCTCCGGGCGCCGCCAAGCTGACCTCTGTCAAGATCGTGATCGCGGGCGGCTTCGGTGCCGGGAAGACGACATTCGTCGGCTCGGTGTCGGAGATCGTCCCGCTCACCACCGAGGCCGTCATGACCTCGGCGGGCTCGCACGTGGATGACCTCGCCGGGCTGCCGCAGAAGACCACCACCACCGTGGCCATGGACTTCGGCCGGATCAGCCTGGACCGGGACCTGATCCTCTACCTGTTCGGTACGCCCGGCCAGCACCGGTTCTGGTT
>JBKOWA010000060.1:0-6089 GCA_046724155.1 Actinomycetota bacterium | reverse complement strand
TGAGGTGCTGGTGACCAGGGTGTACTCGGGCGCGACGGAGTTCGGGCCGGTGGCGGACCCGCCGCTGAGCAACGGCGGGTCGTTCGCCTACTGGCACGCGACCTACCACCTCGACGGCTATGACCTGGGCTCGACCAGCGCGCCGCCGTTCGGCCCGCGGCACGGCACGTTCGGAGTCCCGCAGAACCCGCCCGGCGTCACCGGCAGCACGTTCCAGGGTTTCCTGCTGGAGGAGTGGCTACCGGACGCGGGTAACTGGCAACACTGGTTCGCCTGCACCGTCTCCCGACCGGTTGCGCGCTGCCCAGTCACGGCGCAGGCGCGCGAGGCAGCGGAGGCAACCGGCGCCGGGATCCGCCACCCTCGGCGTAGCCTTCCTCCGGAGTCCCGCAACACCCGGCGACAGCCGACGCCCACCCGGCCCACCCAGTGGGTGCAGGTGGAGTCGCAGATCCATACTGTGCTGATGCTCCCCCCGGGTTGGCCGTCTTGCCGATGCTCTCGCCCATGAGGCGCACCTGCCCGGCCAGCGCTTCTTGGCGCTGCGGCGTTCGCGGCCAAGGGCGGCGTCAACCGGTCATGGCGACACCTGGCTTGACCTGGGGCGGGCGGCCGTACGCTTGTCGGCGGATCGGGCAGGCGCCCGGCTCTGCCTTTCCAAGACTGGAAGGTCTACCTCTCTCACGCGCGCGTTAGCGTAAAGACGCGGGACCGGCGACCACCCCGCTGGCGGAGTCCTGATCGCCGTGCGGCACGCAGAGCGCGTCCAGATGCGCGACCCACTCATCGAGACCAGCCCGCGTGGTCGCCAGCGCGAACGGATCCGCCCCGGCCAGCGCCGCGGCCAACCCGGCGTCCTCCCGGATCGCCACCTGCACCGAAGTACCAGGCAGCAGGAAGGACATCCCCCGAACCACACCGGCCTCGTCGGCGAAGCTGGTGCGGTGCTCGAGCCCGAGGGTTCGCTCGTAGAACTGCCGGCTCCTGGCCAGATCGGTCACCCAGATCTAGACGTGGTGTACGCCGGTCACCGCCGCGCTCACGGGAGCCTCCTCTCGGGATCGTGGTACACCCGCCTGCTGCATCGCGTGCAGGATCGTCACCTCGCACCGGCAGGAGTCGCCTGCCGCAGGCCGGGCAACCCGGCCGAGCCGGGCGTCTCACGTCACGTCGATCGACACCGGCGTGCCGGCCTCGACAGTCCGGCTGACCGTACACAACCGTCGTGCGAGGCCGCGACGGCGACCGGCAGCACCGACCGAGCGGCGTCACCGTCCGGCCCGCCGGGAAAGCCGACCGCGAACCGCACCGCCAGGTTCACCATCCGGTTGCCGCCGCCCTCGTCACGCACCTTGTCCCCGGTGACGATCACCTGGAAGGACTCCGGCTCAGCCCGCCGGGCCGTCAGGAGGTCAACGTCGATCGCCGTGCACCCCCCGATCGCCGCGAGCAACAGCTCGACCGGCGTGAACTCCCCGCCCCCGCCGGAACCGATCGTGATCGACCCGCCACGCACGTTCCGTACCTCGTACCGGCCCAGCCCAACCCGGACCAGCGTCACCTGCCGTAAGACGTCTTCAGCCATGTGCCCAGTCTGCCGGATCACCAGCTCGCCCATCACCAGAACCGAGGCTTCGCCGGACGCGGCGCTGGGCACGGCTTGACTGGCTGATCAACGGACATCCGAGCTTTGTCGGAGCCCACCAGCAGGCCGACCCGGCGCAGCCGGAGCCCCGTATACGATTATCCGTCTTGTACAGTGTCGCCGTGACCGTTCCGCCGAGCACCCAAGAACCCGCCACCCAAGATCCGCCACCTAAACCTCCGGGGACAGCGAAGGCAGCACGCAACCTTCCGAAGAAAACATACGCCGCCATTCTTGAACTCGGGAAACTCGCAGCCGCAATCGTCGCCATCGTAACGTCTGCGGGCCTCGTGGCCGGAGTGTTATGGTTCACACACGATTCCAACACCAACCCGACCATCGACTCTCCCGGAGGCCCGGTTCCCCATTGCGCAGAATTCCATGGATCAGCGCCGGCCCTAAAGGGTAAGGTGCTGTGGCTGGCACTGCACCTCACAGACGCCTTCACCCAGCAGAAGGCCGAAATGTTGCCCAACGGACGCTGGCGGGTGAGAACAAATGTCGGCAACCCCGATAGCATCGGCCTCAGCGTCGAGATAACGGTATTCTATCTCGACGAGTCGGACAGCCGATACCAGGAGGGGCTGGTAGCGCGAACGAACTCCGGCAAGCACGCCTGGATCACTTCCCGGGAGCTACCACCGCGCCGAGAGCACGCGGTCACGGAAACTGTCGTACGAGGCCCCGACCCCGCACCATGTCCTTGAGATAGACGTAGCGCCAACCGTCAGCCCGACCAGCGGCCCCCGACCACCCCGCACGTGACGCTCCAAGCACAAGAGACAGCAGCCGCACCATCAGCTTACGGCCAAATTCTTGAGCAAGAACGAAACTCGAAACGCGCGACGCTAACTGGCGGGCGGGCCGAGGGTGGGGAGGCCGAGCAGGACGCCCGGGGTCTTCGGGGTGAGTCCAGCGGCCGAGTTGTCGCCAGCGCGGGTACGGCGGTGGGACAGCAGCGGGCCGTCGGCCACCAGGTGGTGCGGCGCCGCGTAGGTGACCCTCGCCTCGACCAGGTCACCCGGGCGCACCGCACCGGGATCGGCCGGGCCGGCGAAGTGCACCAGGCGGCCGTCGCGGGCGCGGCCAGACATACGGCCGGTGCCGGCGTCCTTGCGGCCCTCGCCCACCGCCACCAGCAGCTCCACGACGCGGCCGACCTGCGCCCGGTTCTCCGCCCAGGACACCTCCTCCACCAGGGCCACCAGGCGCTCGTACCGCTCCTGCACCACCGCCTTGGGCACCTGCCCGGGCATGGTCGCCGCCGGAGTGCCCGGCCGGGTGGAGTACTGGAACGTGAACGCGCCGGCGAACCGGGCAGCGCGCACCACCTCCAGGGTGGCCGCGAAGTCGTCCTCGGTCTCGCCGGGGAACCCGACGATCACGTCCGTGGTGATGGCCGCGTCCGGGATGGCCGCCCGCACCCGGTCCAGGATCGACAGGTACCGCTCCGCCCGGTACGAGCGGCGCATCGCCCGCAGCACGCGGTCCGAGCCGGACTGCAGCGGCATGTGCAGCGCCGGGCAGACCGCCGGCGTCTCGGCCATCGCGGCGATCACGTCGTCGGTGAAGTGCGCCGGGTGCGGGCTGGTGAACCGCAGCCGGCCCAGCCCCTCGACCGCACCGCAGGCCCGCAGCAGCGAGCCGAAGGCGTACCGGTCGCCGAACTCCACCCCGTAGGAGTTCACGTTCTGCCCGAGCAGGGTGACCTCCACGACCCCCTCGGCCACCAGCGCCCGCACCTCGGCCAGGATGTCACCCGGCCGGCGGTCCCGCTCCTTGCCACGCAGCGCCGGCACGATGCAGAACGTGCAGGTGTTGTTGCACCCGACCGAGACCGACACCCAGCCGGCGTAGCCGGACTCCCGGCGCGCCGGCAGCGTGGACGGGAACACCTCCAGCGCCTCGACGATCTCCACCTCGGCCCGCCGGTTGTGCCGGGCACGCTCCAGCAGCACCGGCAGCGAGCCGAGGTTGTGCGTGCCGAAGACCACATCCACCCACGGCGCCCGGGACACGATCTCGCCGCGGTCCTTCTGCGCCAGGCACCCGCCGACCGCGATCTGCATGCCCGGATGGGCCTGCTTGACCGGCCGCAGGTGACCGAGGTTGCCGTACAGCCGGTTGTCCGCGTTCTCCCGCACCGCGCAGGTGTTGAACACCACCACATCCGGTGTCACGCCCTCCGCGGCACGGACGTACCCCGCCCCCTCGAGCAGCCCGGACAGCCGCTCGGAGTCGTGGACGTTCATCTGGCACCCGTAGGTGCGGACCTGGTACGTGCGCGCGCTCATCTCGGCCCCGAGGGTACCTGCCGGCCAGGCGAGTGCCCGCCGGCACGGCTGGCTCTGCGCCGACCGCGGGGGCTCCGGCGCCCCGGGTACCTGACGGCGCCGCGGTACGTGACGGCATGCGGCGCGTCCGGCGCGCTGCCACTACCGCCACCGGCCTGGCCGGTTCGAAACCTTGCCGTAATAGATTCGGTATCACATGATCGGTACTGCCGATTCCCGCCGTCGCGGACGTGCCCTACGCTCAGGCAACATGACCACCGACGAGGCCGCGCCGGGCGGCGTCGGCCCGCTTGTCGTGATGGAGAACGTCAACAAGCACTTCGGCCACCTGCACGTCCTGAAGGACATCGACCTCACGGTCGACCGCGGCGAGGTCGTCGTGGTCATCGGGCCGTCCGGATCTGGCAAGTCCACGCTGTGCCGGACCATCAACCGGCTGGAGACGATCGACTCCGGGCGGATCCTGCTCGACGGCCGCCCGCTGGCTGCCGAGGGCCGCGCGCTGGCCCGGCTGCGCGCCGACGTCGGCATGGTGTTCCAGTCGTTCAACCTGTTCGCGCACAAGACGATCCTGGAGAACGTCACGCTGGGGCCGACCAAGGTGCGCGGCCAGCGCAAGGCGGAGGCCCAGCAGCGCGCCATGGAGCTGCTCGGCCGGGTGGGCATCGCGGACCAGGCCGGCAAGCTGCCGGCGCAGCTGTCCGGCGGGCAGCAGCAGCGGGCCGCGATCGCCCGCGCGCTGGCCATGCAGCCGAAGGTGATGCTGTTCGACGAGCCGACGTCCGCGCTCGACCCGGAGATGATCACCGAGGTGCTGGACGTGATGATCGAGCTGGCCCGGGAGGGCATGACGATGGTGGTCGTCACCCACGAGATGGGGTTCGCCCGCCGGGCCGCCAACCGGGTGGTGTTCATGGCCGACGGCAAGATCGTCGAGGAGGCCACCCCGGCCGACTTCTTCGCCGCCCCGAAGAGTGACCGGGCCAAGGACTTCCTGTCGAAGATTCTCACGCACTAAGGGCTTCTGCACTGGAGGGCGACCGCGCCCTGCGTGCCTGATCCTGAAGGGACCGGTATGAGATTCCGTCGTGGAGGGGCTGCCGTCGGGGCGCTGGCCATCGCATTGACTATGGCAGTGGCCTGCGGCAGTGATGACAGCAGCACAGTGGTCGGCAAGAAGACCCTGAAGATCGGGGTCAAGGAGGACCAGCCTGGCCTGGGCTTCAAGGGGCCGGACGGCAAGTACGCTGGGTTCGACATCGAGATCGCCAAGCTGGTGGCGGGCGAGCTGGGCGTGTCCGAGGACAAGATCGAATGGGTCACCACGGTGTCGGCCAACCGCGAGCCGTTCATCCAGCAGGGCAAGGTCGACCTGGTGGTGGCCACGTACACGATCAACGCGGACCGCAAGAAGAAGGTGTCCTTCGCCGGGCCGTACTACGTCGCCGGGCAGGACCTGCTGGTGCGCGCCGACGACACCTCGATCACCGGGCCGGACTCGCTGTCCGGCAAGAAGGTCTGCTCGGTCAGCGGCTCCACACCGGCAAAGCGGATCAAGGAGACGTACGTGCCGAAGGGCGCCCATCTGCAGGAGTTCGACGCGTACTCCAAGTGCGTGACGGCGCTGCAGGGCGGCAGCGTGGACGCGGTCAGCACCGACGACATCATCCTGGCCGGGTATGCCGCGCAGTACGCCGGCAAGCTCAAGGTGGTCGGCAAGCCGTTCAGCCAGGAGCCGTACGGGATCGGCCTGGCCCTGAACGACAAGCAGGGCCGGGACAAGATCAACGACGCGCTGCAGAAGATCTTCACCGACGGCCGGTACAAGCAGGCCTGGGACAAGACGCTGGGCGTGGGCGGCACCCCGGCGCCGGCCCCGCCGACGCTGGACCGGTACTGAGCTGATCCGGCTACTGAGCCGGCCCGGTCTTACTGAGCCGGCCCGGTAGCCGACCGTCCGGCGGCGCGGCGTGCACCCCGCCGCGCCGCCGGACCACCAGCCCACCGCTGCGGATGGCGGATGCGGGTGCCGGGCACCCGTACCTCGGCGCTGTTGAGCGGGCGCGGTCCCAGCGGGCACCTCCCGGTCGATACTTGGAGCGGCACCCCAGATAGGCAGGGACGATGCAGGCTTTCCTGGACAATTTCGA
>JBKOWA010000223.1:0-7397 GCA_046724155.1 Actinomycetota bacterium | reverse complement strand
GCCGCGGACAGCAGGGGTCCTGCGGTGCGCAGCCGTCTCATGCGCTGGCCGCCAGCAGCCGGGGCGCCCGGGCTGCCAGCCTTCGCTCGTCGTGGTACCCCAGCCGCGCCGGCAGCTCCTCCAGCGGCACCCAGGCGACCTGCTCCACCTCCATGTCGGCGTCGGACAGCTCGCCGGACAGCGCGCGCAGCAGGAAGTGGTGCACCGTCTTGTGGATCCGGCGGCCGTCCGCGATGAACCAGTAGTTGATCGTGCCGAGCACCCCGACGACCCGTCCGGTGATGCCGGTCTCCTCGGCCACCTCGCGGACCGCAGCCTGTTCGGCGGTTTCCCCGGCCTCCAGGTGCCCCTTCGGCAGCGACCAGACCAGCCTGCCGCGTTTGTCGTGGCGACCGATCACCGCTGCCCGGGGCCTGGGGCCGGACTCGTCCACCACCAGCCCCCCCGCGGAGGTCTCATCGACCCGCCGCAGTCGCGGGCGGGCGCGAGGGTACCTGGGCATGGGCCGATGGTAGTGCGCGGCGCCCCCGGACCTCCGCTCGCTCGCGGTCGTCGGGGGACCCACCGGGCGCCCCCCGCACTCGTTCCGCTGCCGGACTGCTCGTCGCCGCGGATGCTGCAGCGGCGGGGGTGGGCCGGACCGCGCGGCCGCGGCCCGGCCACGGGTAGGCTGGCCAGTCGTGTCGCTGTCGGATTCCCAGCATGCGGCGGTGGCCGCGTTGATCGACGTCCCCCCGGTGGCCGATGAGCTCGGCCGCAGGTTCGCCGCGTCCGGCCACGAGCTCCACCTGGTCGGCGGGCCGGTGCGCGATGCGTTGCTGCGCCGCGGGGCACCCCAGGATCTCGACTTCGCCACCGACGCCCGGCCGGAGCGGATTCTCGAGGTGGTGGCCGGCTGGGCGGAGGCCACCTGGACCACCGGCATCGCCTACGGCACCGTCGGGGTGGCCCGCCACGGGCATCGGCTGGAGATCACCACCTTCCGGGCGGACCGGTACGACCGGGTCAGCCGCAACCCGGCCGTGGAGTACGGCGAGTCGCTCGAGGCGGACCTTCGGCGCCGTGACTTCACCGTGAACGCGATGGCCCTGTCGGTGCCCGGGCACGTGTTCGCCGACCCGTACGGCGGGCTGCGGGACCTTTCCGGCCGGCGGCTGCGTACCCCCGCGGCGCCGGAGGAGTCCTTCGCCGACGACCCGCTCCGGATGCTGCGCGCCTGCCGGTTCGTCTCCCAGCTCGCGCTGGCACCGGAGCCGGTCGTGGTCCAGGCGATGTCCGCGATGGCCGACCAGTTGGCCCGCATCACGCCCGAGCGGGTCCAGGTGGAGCTGTCCAAGCTGCTGCTCGGCGACCACCCGCGGCTGGGACTGGAGCTGCTGGTCGGCACCGGGCTGGCCGAGTACGTGCTGCCCGAGCTGCCGGCGCTGCGGATGGAGATCGACGAGCACCACCAGCACAAGGATGTCTACGCGCACACCCTCACCGTGCTCGAGCAGGCCATCGCGCTGGAGTCCGAGCCGGACCTGACCCTGCGGATGGCGGCGCTGCTGCACGACATCGGCAAGCCGGCCACCCGGCGGCTGGAGGCGGACGGGCGGGTGTCGTTCCACCACCACGAGGTGGTGGGTGCGAAGCTCACCCGCAAGCGGCTGCGCGCGCTGGCCTACCCGAAGGACGTCATCGAGGACGTGGCGCAGCTGGTCTACCTGCACCTGCGGTTCCACGGGTACGGCCGCGGGGAGTGGACGGACTCCGCGGTGCGGCGGTACGTGGCCGATGCCGGCCCGCAGCTGGATCGGCTGCACAAGCTGGTCCGCTCCGACTGCACCACCCGCAACCGCCGCCGGGCGCTGGCCCTGTCCACCGCCTACGATGCGCTGGAGCGCCGGATCGCGGAGCTGCGCGCCCAGGAGGAGCTGGACCGGATCCGCCCGGACCTGGACGGCAACGCGATCATGTCGCTGCTCGGCATCCCGCCCGGCCCGGTGGTCGGCCAGGCCTACCGGCACCTGCTCGCGCTGCGGATGGAACGCGGCCCGCTCCTCCACGACGAGGCCGTCGCCGAGCTGCTGAAGTGGGCTGACGAGCAGGGACTCCCGCACCGCTGAGCGCCGGGCTGGCCGGGGTCGGCGGGAGCTACCATCAAAGTCGGTCTATAGACGTACTTTGATGTCTAGGCGCAGCCGGGAACCGCGCCGGTGACAGCTCCGCCGAGGATGCGTTCAGCCCTCGGCGGCCGCCGCGGCCGGCGTCACCGTGAGCCGCCCGACAGACCGCCGGGTCAGCCGGCGGACCGCCCGCAGGTAGAGCACCGAGACCGTGGCGTAGCCGAGCACGACGAGCCACAGCATCGGGTAGGACTTGCCGGTGTCCGGCAGGGTGAACGCGGAGAACACGCAGGCCGTGACGAAGGCCACGTTGAACAGCGTGTCGTACAGCGAGAAGACCCGGCCGCGGTACTCGTCCGCCACCTCCTCCTGCACGATCGTGTCGACGCAGATCTTGATGCCCTGCGCGACGAAGCCGAGCACCGCGGCAGCCGGCACCAGTCCCTGCATCGAGTACGGCAGCCCGGCCACCAGCTGCACCACCGCGGCCAGCGCGAGGCTGCCGCCGATCCAGGCCGACTTACCGACCCGCCGGGCGCCCGGCGGGGTCAGCACGGAGGCGAGCAGCCCGCCGAGCGCCGTTGACAACACGACCTGCCCGAGCCCGGTCACCCCGGCCCGGAAGAAGCCCTCGGCGTGGAAGTAGTTGCGGTACAGCAACATGGTGGCCACGAATGACATCCCGTAGAACAGCCGGTGCCAGCCGATGGCGGCCAGCGCGAGGAACGCCGGCCGCTGCTGGGCCACGTGCCGGGCGCCGGCCGCCAGCCCGCGCAGCACCTCGGCGAGCGTCTCCCGCTGGGCCCGCTCCACGTCGTCCGGCCCCAGCCGGTCGCGGCCGAAGCCCCTGGCCACCGCGGCCGCGCCGCCGTACCCCAGCGTGGCGGCCAGCGCCACCAGGGCGTAGCTGTGGTTGCTGGACCCGACCAGGCTCAGCAGCCCGAGGGCGAGGCAGGCACCGGTGGTGGTCGCCAGGCTCCCCGAGGTCATTGTGGTCGAGTTGGCGGTGACCAGCTGCGCGTCGCCGTCCACCACGTGCGGCAGCGCCGCGGACAGGGCCGACAGGAAGAACCGGTTGAGGCTGATCACCAGCAGCGCGGAGGCGTAGAAGGGCACGCCACCCAGGCCGGCCGCGGTCTCCGCGGCCACGGCGAGGACCAGCGCCGCCCGTACCAGGCTGGCCACCACCAGCACCCGCTGCCGGCTCCACCGGTCCAGCAGCACGCCGGCAAACGGCCCCACGAACGAGTACGGCAGCAGCAGCACCGCGAAGCCGGCCGCGATGCTGGCCGGGTTGGCCTGCCGTTCCGGGTTGAACAGGACGGCACCGGCCAGGCTGGCTTGGAAGATGCCGTCGCCGCATTGGCTGGCCAGCCGGGTGCCCAGCAAGCGCCGGAAGCCGGCGCGGCCCAGTACTACTCGCAGGATCCACCGGTCGGCCACCACCGGAGGCTACGGTACGCCGGTCCGGGTCGGGTCCGGCCTGACCTGGGTGGTGCCCGGCTGGGTGACCTGCCCTGCGCAACGACCGGCCACTGAGGCAAGATCTGAAGACCATGTGTGCGCTACGTCCGGACGCCGGCGTGGAGCCGGGAGTGCTGCTGGTGGCCTCGCCGCTGCTCCGCGATCCGAACTTTGTGCGCACTGTGATCTACATCCTGGATCACCACGTCGAGGGGTCGGTCGGCGTGGTGTTGAACCGGCCGAGCGAGGTGACCCTGCTCGATGTGCTGCCGCAGTGGTGCGACCTGGCGGCCCAGCCGCGGACGCTCTTCGTGGGCGGCCCGGTCGAGTCCAACGCCGCGCTGTGCCTGGCCGAGATCCGCCCCGGCGCCCGCCCCGACGGTTGGACCGCGGTAGCCGGCCCGGTCGGGTTGACCGACCTCGACAGTGACCCGGACCGGCTCGGCGCGGGGGTGTCCCAGCTGCGCGTCTTCGCCGGCTACGCCGGCTGGGGCGCCGGCCAGCTGGCCGACGAGATTGCCGAGGGCGCGTGGCTGGTGGTCGCCGGCCGCACCGGGGACGTCTTCGCCGACCCCGGCCTGGACCTCTGGCGCCGGGTGCTGCGCCGCCAGGGCGGCAAGCTCGCTCTCCTCGCCACCTACCCCGACGACCCCAGCCTGAACTAGAAGGCTTGCCGGCTTTCACCGGCCAAGCCCTCCAGCCAGGTGTTCGGGCGGCCCGGATCAGCCTGCCGCCAGCACCCGGCCGTCGAGCCGCCACCGGGCCTGCGCCGCTGTCCACATCCCCTGGCAAATCTCCCACTGATTCGGAACGGCCCCTTCCGGGTGGCCCTTCCAGAACCAAAGCTCGACCTTATGACGCCGTGTCCGTACCCAACAAGGCCATTGGGCCCGCTCGAACGGGCACCATGCTGGCCCGTTCGTGCAATGCCGGACCGGTATGCAAATGTTTGGTCGCCGGTCATCCGCTTTGCGGTTTGAGGTCGGTCCCCTGCCGTGGACTGCGGCTTTGTCACATGGTGAGACCCTGTTGGCTTACTGTATCTCGCGACACACGTGTCAGCCTCTCACGTGTTGATCGTTGCACTGGCCATGATCTTTCTGCGGCTGGTTGTCCTCTTCCCCGCCGCCGGCCGCAGAATCGGGTTCTGAAGTGCAGCGCCGACAGCAGCATTCGTTCGTAGCGGAAGTGTGGGTGGTCGGCGAGTTGCTGGACGTAGGTCAGCGCGTCGCGGTGGCCGATGATCTCTGGTGGCACGCTGTCCGGGCCTTCCAGCTGCGGCTCGTGCTCGACCACGTCCTCGGCGTCGTCCAGTGACATCTGGTAGCCCTCGATCGAGTTCGATCCCTGGATGGCCCGGGCAGTCGGTGTGCGGCGTAGCTGCCCCTGCCAGCGCCGCGGCTCAGCGAGTTGGTACCGCAACTGGCGGCGGAAGTCCTCGATCTCCCCGAGGACGCGTCGGTCCTCGTCATCCAGCGGAGGTGTCGCGTACAGCACGGGTCGATGATGGATTGCTGGAATCATCCAGTCAAACGGCGGGATGAATCAGGAAGATGATCGCTCGGGATCGCCGTGCAGCGTTCGCGTGGCTTGGTACGGCCGTACGGACGTACAATAGTTCTGCCTCAGCGGGTGAGCAGTGATTTCAGGTCGAGGTGGACCGGACCGGGCTGGTCGAGGTCGATGAGATCGGTCCCGATGGCGCGCTGTTCGTAGTGGCCGGAGACCAGCGTGTAGACGGTGGCGGGCTGCGGTCGGCCGATCAGGCAACCTTCCAGCTGCGGTCACCGACGGTCGCCACGAGGTCAACGGTGCCACCGAGGGCGCTGACGTAGGCGCGGATGATGTCGATCCCGGAGATGGCACCATGCTCGATCTTGGAGACCCACGCCTGGGATACGCCGAGGGTGTTGGCGAGTTCCGTTTGGGTCACGCCCGCGGCCTTGCGTATCTCGGCGAGCTGGTGGCCGCGAACGAACGCCTCGCGGCGCTCACGGGCAGCGGCTTGACCGGCGGCGCGCTCGGCGTCGGTACGAGGGTCGAGCTCTCGCGCCTTGGCCTTGACGTCGGTCCACTTGACGTATTTGGTGCTCATCGCTTGTCCTCCTCCTTCAGCGCGATCAGGTGTTCGGCGTATCGCTCGTCGGCCAGTGGGATCGCCTTGCGGTACCAGCCCTCCCAGTTGCCGGACTTGTCGCCGGCGACCAGGAAGATGGCTTCGCGGGTCGGGTCGAATGCGAACAGAATGCGGATCTCGCTGGGACCTGACGACGGCGGGCGCAGCTCCTTCATATGGTGGTACCGGCTACCGTGGATGCGATCGACTAGAGGCCGTCGGGCGCTCGGCCCCTCGACGGCGAGGTGGTCGATCGCGTCCTCGATGCTGTCGGCCGTGTCAGGGTCGCTGCGGCAGAGCGCGAGGTACCAACGCTCGACCTCCGGGTGCAGGCTGATCTCCCAGCTCACCCGACCAATATAACGGATCGGTCATGCCGGGCGGGAGGTGGCGTGGCGACCCGTTTGGACCCGGGCCAGCGCCAACCGCGGGACACCCGTGGGGTTCCAGAACGCCGCTACGGTCGGCCTTCCCTCCTGTCATCAGGCAGCTGCCAGTCGAGCAGTGCAGTGTCGAGCCGATGACGGCGGCCGGGCGGTTCGGAGCCAAGGGGTCCGCCGACGGTCAGGCCGGGCGATGAGGTACCCACCTCGCCCTCGAGCTGGTCTTGTCGGCGGGCCTCGGGTGCCCCGGCCGGCACGCCGGCGACCACCGCGACCCACCACGGTTCGGCGCGAGATACGGTCACGGTGTAGGTCGTCATCGGTCCATCCGTCCTTCGCCGAAGATCGGCTCCAACACCTGCTCCACCGAGCGCGTCACGGACGGTCCACGACATGTCTCCGGTGTTCCGGTGTGCCCGACCAGCACCACCTGGCCCATACCGGTCCTACGGTCTGTAGGGCTCGGTGATGAGGGGGAGGGTGGTGGGGATTTGGCGGGTGAGATCGATGAGTGACTGGGCTGGGGTGTAGTGGCGGGATTTGGTTTCGCCGTGGGGGTGGAGGAGGTTGTGGTGGGTGAGGAGGCGGAGGTCGCGGACTGCTTGGCCTTCGGTGAGGGTGGCGTCGTGCTGGTAGGTGGTTCGGCGGACGCGGGCGCCGCGGGCGGCGGTGAACAGGGCGGTGACGGTGCGTTCGGGGAGTCCACGTTGAGTGGCCAACTCCTCTAGGGCCAGCCAGAGGGCGGCGTACTTGTTGAGGCGGCGTTGGACGATCTGGGCTTGGAGGTGGTGGGCGCGCAGGCAGAAGCGGATCCAGGCGTGGGTGTCGCGTTCCGGTGACCAGGTGCGGCCGCCGACGGCGCCGAGGACGTCGTAGTAGTCGTAGGTGTTGCGGCCGGCGCCGAGCCACTCCTCGATGCTGGAGAACTCGGCGGACAGCACTCCGTTGCGGGCCAGCACCAGGGTTTGCAGGCAGCGTGACATCCGACCGTTGCCGTCGCGCCACGGGTGGATGCTGACCAGGTTGAGGTGCGCCATCGCGGCGCGCACGAGGACCGGCGCGGTCAGGTCGCCGTCGTTCAGCCAGTCGATGAGTTCGTCGACCAGGGCCGGTGTCCGGTCGGGGTCGGGGCCTTCGTAGACCACCTGCCCGGTCTGGTCGTTGCGGACGAAGATTGTTCCGGCCCGGTAGCGGCCTGGGGACATGTCCAGCCGGTGGGCGAGCATCATGAAGTGCAGGGCCGACAGCAGCATCCGTTCGTACCGGAAGTGTGGGTGGTCGGCGAGCTGCTGGACGTAGGTCAGCGCGTCGCGGTAGCCGATGATC
>JBKOWA010000257.1:0-6034 GCA_046724155.1 Actinomycetota bacterium | reverse complement strand
GTGCTGGCCGGCCTGCCGGTGGCGGCCGCGGTGTTCGACCAGGCCAGCGGTGGCGGTATCCGGTTCGTGCCGGCCGGCAGGGACGGCGAGCTGGTCCGGCGCGGCGACCGGCTGGCGACCGCGACCGGCCCCGCCCGGGCGCTGCTGACCGCCGAGCGGACCGCACTGAACCTGCTCTGCCACGCCTGCGGGGTGGCCACCGCGACCCGTCGCTGGGTGGACGCCCTGGCCGGCACCGGGGCCACCGTGCGGGACACCCGCAAGACCACCCCCGGGCTGCGCGCCCTGGAGAAGTACGCGGTGCGCTGCGGCGGCGGGGCCAACCACCGGATGTCGCTGTCCGACCAGGCCCTGGTCAAGGACAACCACGTGCTGGCCGCGGGCGGGGTGGTGCCGGCGTTCCAGGCGGTCCGGCGGGCGTTCCCCGGGCTGCCGGTCGAGGTCGAGTGCACGACCGTGGACCAGGTTCGCCAGGTGGTCGCCGCCGGCGCCGACCTGGTACTCCTGGACAATATGAGCATCCAGACCATGGCGGACGCCGTGCGGGCGGCGCGGGCCGTCAAACCGGGGGTGATGCTGGAGGCCAGCGGCAACCTCGACCTGGACCGGGCCGGCGAGGTGGCCGGCACCGGCGTCGACTACCTCTCCGTCGGGGCGCTCACGCACTCCGCGCCGGTGCTGGACATCGCGATGGACCTGCGGGAGCGGTGACGGACATGCTGCTGACCATCGATGTCGGCAACACCAACACCGTCCTCGGCGTCTTCGAGGGCGAGAAGCTCACCGAGCACTGGCGGATCAAGACCGATGCCCGGTCCACCGCCGACGAGCTGGCGTTGCAGTTCCGCGGCCTGCTGCACGGCCAGCAGATCGCCGGCATCGCGGCCTGCTCCACGGTGCCGGCGGTGCTGCGCGAGCTGCGGCAGATGCTGTCGCGGTACTACTCGGACATCCCGACGGTGATCGTCGAGCCCGGGGTGCGCACCGGCGTGCCGCTGCTGTACGACAACCCCAAGGAGGTCGGCCCGGACCGGATCGTGAACTCGCTGGCCGCCTACCACCTCTACGGTGGGGCCTGCGTGGTCGTCGACTTCGGCACGTCGACCAACTTCGACGTGGTGAGCTCCCGCGGGGAGTTCCTCGGTGGCGCGCTGGCGCCCGGCATCGAGATCTCGGTGGACGCGCTGGCCGCCCGCGGCGCCCGGCTGTTCAAGATCGAGCTGGTCCGGCCCCGGTCGGTGGTGGGCAAGTCCACCATGGAGGCGCTGCAGTCCGGCATCCTGTACGGCTTCGCCGGCCAGATCGACGGGCTGGTTCGGCGGATCATCGCCGAGCTGGGCGGCGTCGTGGCCGTGGTGGCCACCGGCGGGCTGGCCCCGATGGTGATCAGCGAGTGCGAGACCATCAAGTACCACGAGCCGAACCTGACCCTGATCGGCCTGCGGCTTGTCTATGAGAAGAACGTGCCGTGACGTTCCAGACTGCACGCGCCGACCTCGAGCTCGACGAGCTGCGCCGGGTGCGGCTGCGGCGGGCCAAGCTGTTCGCCACCGGCCTGCTCGGCGCGGCGGCGTTGGTCTTCCTCGGCACCCTCCTGGTGCACGACCCGCCGGCCTGGGTGGGCTACCTGCGGGCCGCCGCCGAGGCGTCCATGGTGGGCGCGCTGGCCGACTGGTTCGCGGTGACCGCGCTGTTCCGCCGGCCGATGGGGTTACCCATCCCGCACACCGCGATCATCCCGGCGAAGAAGGACGCGCTCGGGGAGAGCCTCGGCGCGTTCGTCCAGCAGAACTTCCTGGCCCGCGAGATCATACTCGGCAAGCTCCGCACGCTCGGGGTGGCGAGCCGGATCGGCGGCTGGCTGGCCAGCCCGGACAACGCCGCCCGGCTCGGCGAGAACGCCGGCGACGCGCTGGCCGGGCTGGGCGAGGTGCTGCGTGACGAGGACATCCACGCCGCCGTCGAGCAGATCGTCCGGCGCCGGGTCGCCGCGACGCCGGCGGCCCCCATCGCCGCCCGCGGCCTGGAGCTGGCGGTGGCCGGCGGGCACCACCAGGTGCTGCTGGAGGCCGTGCTGCGCGGGCTGTCCCGGTTCCTGGAGGACAACCGGGCCACGCTGCGCGCCCGGCTCGGCCAGGAGTCGCCGTGGTGGGTGCCGGAGACGGTGGACGACGTGGTGTTCGACAAGGGCCTCGCGGTGCTGCAGCGGTTCCTCGAGGAGGTGATGTCCGACCCGGAGCATGAGCTGCGCCGGCAGTACGACGTGCGGCTGCGCGAGCTGGCCGACCGGCTGCGCACCGACCCGGAGCTGGCCGCCCGGGCGGAGGCGATGAAGCAGGACCTGCTCGACCAGCCGGCGGTCCGGGAGTGGACCGCGAGGCTCGGCCGGGAGATCAAGTCCTCGCTCACCGACGCCGCCGGCGACCCGGACTCCGAGCTGCGCCGCCGCCTGCAGGCCGGCATCGTCGGCTTCGGTGACCGGCTGCGGGAGGACGAGGCGCTGCAGGCCAAGGTGGACGGCTGGCTCGAGCAGGTGGTCGGCTACCTGGTCGACCAGTACCGCGGGGAGCTGGCCGACCTGGTCACCGGCACGGTGCGGTCCTGGGACACCGAGCAGACCAGCCGGAAGATCGAGCTGCAGGTCGGCCGTGACCTGCAGTGGATCCGGGTGAACGGCACCGTCGTCGGCGGCCTGGCCGGCCTGCTGATCTACACCGTCGCCCAGCTGGTCACCCGGTGAGGATCAGGACACGCCCTAGCCCGCTTCGAGGGCGTTCCACAGGTACAGCTGGCAGTCCAGGGTGCGAGCCGTGACCGCGAGCTGCACCAGCTCCTCCAGCAGCGCCTGGACATCGGCCGGGTCGGCCTCGGCCAGCTCCTCGTACCTGCCCCAGGCCGCGGCCACCTCGTCGAGATCGGAGATCTGCAGGCCGGCCAGCGCGTTGGTCAGCGCCGGCCGGATGTCCTCTACCCAGGGCCCCTTGTCCCCGCCGTAGGCAATCACACCGCCGCCCGGCTCGCGCAGCACCACTTTCAGTGGTTCCCCGGTCAGCACGCTCTGCAGCAGGTCCAGCTCCATGGACGTCAGCCCGGTGGTCTCTACTACCGCGGCCACGCCGGCCGCTGCAGCGCCTTCCGGCAGGTATCCCTTCGCCTCGTCGTCGGAGCCCGCGACGAACACCTCGCTCAGCATGGTGTCGAGTCTGGTTCATGGCGGGATCACCCGCCAGCACCGGGGCCCGGTACGTCAGGTGGCAGCGGCCACGTCGGAGTCCGGCCGCCCGGCTGGAACAATCCCGGTCCGGGCCGCGAGCCGGGGTCCGGTACGGTCCAATTCGTGGCCGACGAACGCACCGCCGACGACTTGCCCGAGCAGATGCGAGTCCGCCGGGAGAAGTACGACCGGCTGCGCTCGGCCGGCGCCGAGCCGTATCCGGTGGCCGTGCCACGCACCCACTCCCTGGCGGAGATCCGCGCCAAGCACGCTGATCTTCCGCCGGACACCGAGACCGGCGAGCGGGTGGGGGTCACCGGCCGGGTCATGTTCATCCGGAACACCGGAAAGCTGTGCTTCGCGGTTCTGCGGGAGGGCGGCGGCGCCGAACTGCAGGTGATGCTGAGCCTGGACCGGGTCGGCCCGGAGTCGCTGGCCGCCTGGAAGTCCGACGTCGACCTCGGGGACCACGTATTCGTGGCGGGGGAGGTCGTCACCTCCCGCCGGGGGGAACTGTCGGTGCTGGCCGACCGCTGGCAGCTGGCCGCCAAGGCGCTCCGGCCGCTGCCCGTGGCGCACAAGCCCACGAGCGAAGAAACCCGCGTCCGGCAGCGGTACGTCGACCTCATCATGCGGCCGGAGGCCCGGCGGACCGTGGAGATTCGGGCGGCCGCCGTCCGGGCCCTCCGGGAATCGCTGCAGGGCCGGGGGTTCATCGAAGTCGAGACGCCGATGCTGCAGCTGCAGCACGGGGGCGCCGCGGCCCGCCCGTTCCGGACCCACATCAACGCCTATGACCTGGACCTGTACCTCCGGATCGCCCCCGAGCTGTATCTGAAGCGGTGCGTGGTCGGGGGCATCGAGCGGGTCTTCGAAATCAACCGTAACTTCCGCAACGAGGGTGCCGACTCGTCACACTCGCCCGAGTTCGCCATGCTGGAGGCGTACCAGGCGTACGCCGACTACAACACCATGGCGGTGCTGACCCGCGAGCTGGTCCAGGAGGCGGCCGCGGCGGTGTTCGGCGGCACCGTCGTCCGGCACGCCGACGGCAGCGAGCACGACCTGGGCGGCGAGTGGCGGGAGACGACGCTGTACGGTGCGGTTTCCGCGGCGGTCGGCGAGGAGGTCACGGTGCGGACCCCGCGGGACCGGCTGGTGGCGCTGGCCGACAAGTACGGCATCGGAGTTGATCACAATTGGCCGGACGGCAAGCTGGTCGAGGAAATCTTCGACACCCTGGTGGTCCCGGGGCTGGACGAGCCGACGTTCGTCCGGGACTATCCTGAGGACACCACCCCGCTGACCCGGGCCCACCGCGAGGTGTCTGGACTGACCGAGAAGTGGGATTTGTACATCCACGGGGTGGAGGTGGGCACCGCCTACTCCGAACTCGTCGACCCGGTTATCCAGCGGCAACGCCTCGTGCAGCAGTCGTTACTGGCTGCAAAGGGGGACGCCGAGGCGATGCAGGTCGACGAGGACTTCCTCCGGGCGATGGAGTACGGGATGCCGCCCCAGGGGGGAATGGGGCTCGGAATCGACCGGTTGCTCATGGTCCTGACCGGTCTCGGCATCCGCGAGACGATCCTGTTCCCCTTGGTGCGGCCGGAGTAGCCCGGGCCGGCCCGCCGGGGGCCGGCCAAACCGCCGGGGGCCGGCCAAACCCGGAGCCCGCCGGACTCGCCGGACTCGCCAGACTCGCCTATCGAGGTATTTACATTTTCCCGGGGTTTCCTACTACTATGGCGCTTGGTGTTGCAGCCCCGGCAGCACCCGTCCCATAAGCGAAAGGACACCACGTGGCACAGAAGGTTCAGGTGTTGCTGCTCGACGACCTCGACGGTGGCGAAGCCAACGAGACGGTGAGTTTCGGCCTCGACGGCGCCTCCTACGAGATCGACCTGTCTGACGGCAACGCCGAGAAGCTGCGCGACATGTTGTCGAACTACGTGGGTGCCGCCCGGCGGGTCGGCACCTCAGGTGGTGGCCGCCGCTCCGGTCGGTCCCGCTCGGCTGGCGGCGGTCGTGCCGCCATGGACCGCGAACAGGCCGCTGCCATCCGGTCCTGGGCCAAGAAGCAGGGCCTGAAGGTCAGCGACCGCGGCCGGATCCCGGCAAGCATCGTCGAGCAGTACAACGCCAGCGTCTGAAGTTCTCCGGACGCGGCAGCCCACACACAGCGCTGGCGGCTTCCTGTTGGTGGGAGCCGCCAGCGTATTTGTGGCGTGTATCACCAAAAGGCAGTCGGTTACGGTGAGTAGTCAGATTCGGCGGCCGGCCCGGGTGTGATCCTGCGGCTGAGGCCGCCCAGGGCCTCGGTTTCGTGCTCGTCACCACTGTCGAGCGCCCATCGGGCGCGCGTTCCGGCCTGCGTTCGCTCACGGCAGACAGCCCCGCTCCGCCCGACGTTCGCTCTGGGCGGACGCCGGAACACCGCTGCTGGCCTGGTGTTTCATCCAACGTCCGGGCCGGCCTGGCAGGGTCGGCAGCTGGACGGCACCGGCTGTCGGATGCGGCATCCCCCAGACGACAGACGTGTGCTGTCGGTAGCCGGGGATAGAGTGAGAGGCGACAGGAGCGCTCGTCACGCGCCTGCCGTCCCCGCACCGTGTCGTCAGGGCACGCGAGGAGTTGAGATGTTCGAGAGATTCACGGACCGAGCCCGGCGAGTTGTGGTCCTGGCCCAGGAAGAGGCCCGGATGCTCAACCACAACTACATCGGGACCGAGCACATCCTGCTCGGGCTCATCCACGAGGGTGAGGGCGTCGCCGCCAAGGCGCTGGAGTCGCTCGGCATCTCGCTGGAGGGCGTCCGGC
>JBKOWA010000197.1:0-2582 GCA_046724155.1 Actinomycetota bacterium | reverse complement strand
GGGGAAACCACCGGCCAGACCACGGGGGAAACCACCGGCCAGACCACCGGCCAGACCACAGGGGCAACCACCGGCCAGACCACCATGGGCGGGACCACAGGCACCACCACCGGCGGGACCGAGACGGGCCCGGTCGTAGGGGGCGAGGTTGGGTCCGCTCAAACCACGCCAGGCCAGGTGGTGGAGGCTGAGTCGACCGAGCGGGGCCTGGCCTCCACTGGAACGCCGGTGCTGCAGCTGGTTTCTCTGGCGCTGGCGACCCTGGCGGGTGGCATTGGCCTTGCCTTCGCGGGCCGGGTCCGGCGCCGCCGCGCCAGCAGCACGACCCCCACGACCTGAGCTTCACCCCCGAGCCTCACCACCGCCCGGTGAAGCTCGACCGAGGCGGCCAGCGCGGTGTCCCGCTCCGAGCTGGCCGCCTCAAGATCCTGGACTTCCGTGCATCGCGCGCAGCCGGGTGCTCCCAGTGGTTGGGGGCACCCGGCTCCGTGTTGCGCCGCTACCCGGCTTCCGAACTGTCCTCGGCGCTGGCCAGCTGGGCGGCGTAGGCCCGCAGCAGGTCATGCATGCCGTACCGGCCGGCGTCCGTCGGGTGCCGCTTGGTGTGCTGGATGAGATGCACGCTGGCGAGCTGGTCCAGCAGCTGCCGAGCGCGATCCACTGAGGTCCGGATCACTTTGGCGGCCGACAGGGGGTCGAGCTCCGGTGTCGGATGCGCGCCGAGCAGCCGGAATGCCTGGGCGGCCTTCGCCGGCAGGCTCCGGTATGACCAGGAGAAGACGGCCCGCACCGCGGTGTACCGGTCGCCGCCGGCATCCAGCAGGTCCAGCCGCCGCCGGTGGTCGGCCAGCTCGGCGACGATCTGGCTGAGCGGCACCGCCGGGCGCGCGGCGGCCAGCTCGGCGGCGACCCGCAGCGCCAACGGCAGCCGCGCGCACTGCTGAGCGAGAGTGACCACGGCGGCGGGTTCGGCGGCCCCTCGGGCACCGAGCAGCCTGCTCAGCAGCGTCGTCGCATCGGTCAGCGGGAGCAGGTCCAGCTCGACCCGGACCGCGCCGTGCCGGGCGACCAGACCCGGCAGCGAATGCCGGCTGGTGACCAACACGAAGCAGGTCGGCGCGCCGGGCAGCAGCGGGCGCACCTGGTCCACGGTCGCGGCGTTGTCCAGCACGACGAGCATCCGCCGGCCGGCGGTCTCCGTCCGGTACCGCGCGGCGCGGTCGTCCACCGCCTGCGGAATGTCCTCCGCCGGCACGCCCAGCGCATCGAGGAACCCGGCCAGCGCGTCGGCCGGCGCCACCGGCTGCTCCGGGTCGTAGCCGCGCAGGTCGACGTAGAGCTGCCCGTCCGGGAACGTGCCGTGCACCCGATGCGCCCACCGGATCGCCAGCGCGGTCTTGCCGACTCCCGCGGTGCCGGACACCACCGCGCTGGTCACCGTACCGGGCGGGCCGCCAGGGTCCCCGGCCCCAGCCCCGGCCGCGTCCGCCAGCAGGCGATCGAGCTGCCGCAGCTCCTGCTGCCGGCCGGTGAAGGCCGGCACATCCGCCGGCAGCTGGGCCGGCAGTACCCAGGTCTTACGCGACCGGCCCGGCTGGGCGGCACGCCGCGCCGGCGGCAGCAGGGCAACGGTGTCCTGGAGATCGCCACGCAACACTGCCGCGTGCACCGCCCGCAACCCCGGACCCGGCTCCACACCGAGCTCGTGGATCAACCGGGAACGAGCCGAGGCGTAGCAGCCCAGCGCTTCGGCGTCCTGGCCAACGGCCGCGTAGGCCAGCATCAGCACGCCGATGAGCGGCTCGTTGCGCGGGTGGTCGGCCGCCAGCTCACGCACGGCGTCGATCACGTCTTCCGGGCGGCCGAGCCGGAGACCCGCCTGCGCCCACAGGACCACCGCGTCCAGGCGCTGCTTCTGCCAGCTGTCCCGCATCCTGGCCGCCCATCCCCCGGGCAGGTCTGCCAGCGCGGTACCCCGCCACAGGCCGAGCGCCTCCTGCAGGAGCCCGACACGCTCGGCATCCGAACGCTGCCGGTCCCGACCCAAGGCCGTCAGCCGGCGGAACAGCCTGACATCCACCCGGTCGGGGTCGGCGTCCAGCAGATAGCCGCCAGCCCGGCGAGCAAGCACCGCAGCAGGCCGCCTCCCTTCAGCCGCATGGCGGGCGAGCAAACGCTTGATCCGGGCAATGTGCGCGTACAGCGCAGGACGAGCGCCGACCGGCGGGGTGTCATCCCAGACCCGTTCGATGAGCGTCTCCAGCATGACCGGTCGGCCAGCATCGACGGCTAGCGCAGCCAGTACCGCGCGCTGCTGAGGCGTCCCCATGGCCAGCCGACTACTGCCCAGACTAACCTCCACTGGCCCGAGCAGGCGGAACTCCACTACACCCTCCGGTCCATTACGTGGCCCCCGAGTGCACCACGGAATCCTACAAGGTTTTCGCAAGGTCCCGGCCTGCATGGATGGCTCAATCTTGAGGGCACTCACCGCAGCGGAAGCCCGACAGGCCAGAGGCATACCGACACGAACGAGTGAACATCACTACACCGTTTGGCCCAACCACGGACTACACCAGGAC
>JBKOWA010000323.1:0-6016 GCA_046724155.1 Actinomycetota bacterium | reverse complement strand
GCGTCAAGCGGGTGCTGCGCCGCCCCGCAACGCCCCCCGACTGGACAGCCGACCCCGGCACCCACCGGCTGACCGCCTTCCTGGAGACCAAGACCGTCTGGCACCCCATCGGCATCTGACCGCTGACCGTGCGGGTCTGGGACAATGGTCATCCTCGGGACCGGTCGAGCGGACGCGGGAGGTCACCCGTGGGCATCTACTCGCCGGCACCCAGACGCCGGGTGACGCTGGACGAGCTCCACACCCACCAACAGGAGATCGCAGCGATCGCGCAGCGGTACGGCATCAGCAACGTCCGGGTCTTCGGATCCGTCGCCCGGGGCGAGGCCGACGACGACAGTGACCTGGACCTGTTGATCGACGTGGCACCCGGCCACGGATACTTCGATATGGCCGGCTTCGCACTCGAGGTGGGCGACCTCCTGGGCGTATTGACGCAGGTCGCCACCGAGAACGGGCTCAAGGCGCGCATCCGCGACCGGATCATCGCCGAAGCGGTAGCCGTGTGAGGAACGACTCGGAGCGGCTCGCTGACATCCTGGATGCCGCACGTAAGACCGCCATCAAGGTATCGGACGGGCAGGACGCCTTCGCGCGGGACGAGTACGTCCAACTCGCGCTGGCACACCTCGTCCAGATCATCGGCGAGGCCGCCGCCCGGCTGTCCGACGACGCGACAGGCCGCAATCCGGAGAAGTGGCTTACGTAAGGCGTGCAGACCGGCCCGCGGATCAGGTCACGACGACCTGGACGGCGCGACGGGCGCCCCCGGCCGCGTGACTTCACTCGGTTGAACTACAGTCGGCTGTAATTCAGTAGGAGGAGGCTGGCGATGGCCAGCGGGTTCGTTGGGCGGGCCGGGGAGCTGGCCAGGCTGGATGCGCTGTTGAGCAGGGTGGCGCAAGCCCAGCGTGACCTGCCGGGGGTGGCGGTGTTGCTGCGGGGGCGGCGGCGGGTCGGCAAGTCGCGGCTGGTCCAGGTGTTCTGCGAGCGGGCCGGCGTGCCGTCGGTGTACTTCCAGGCGAGCCAGGGCGCGCACCCTGCGGCTGAACGGGCCTCGTTCGCCGCCGCTGTGCTCGACTCGGACCTGCCGGGCCGGGACCTGTTCGCCGCCGGGGCGGTGATGCCGACCTGGATGTCGCTGTTCCGCCTGCTCGCCGCGGCGCTTCCGAAGAACCGGGCACCCGGCATCGTGGTGATCGATGACCTGCCCTGGCTGCTCGAGGCGGACCCCGCGCTGGAGGGGACGTTGCAGACGGCGTGGGACACGATCCTGGCGGGCAAGCCGGTCCTGCTCATTCTCATCGGCTCGGACCTGGCCACGATGGAGTGCCTGGACGACTACCGGCGGCCGTTCCACCAGCGTGGCACCGCGATGGTGCTGCCGCCGTTGAGCCCGCCCGAGGTCGGCACCATGCTCGGCCTGCCCGCGGCCGTGGCGATCGACGCCTACCTGGTCACCGGCGGCCTACCACTGATCTGCCAGGAATGGCTCCCCGGTCAGTCCCTGGAAGACTTCCTCGGCGCATCGCTGAGCGATCCGACCTCGGCGATGCTGGTCTCCGGCGAACGCGCGCTGGCCGCGGAGTTCCCCGACCACCTGCTGGCACGGGCGGTGCTGGCAGCGATCGGCAACGGCGAACGCACCTGGAGCGGCATCCGCTCCGCCCGGTCGTCGGGTGCTGAACCGATGGCTCCCAGCTCGCTGAGCTACGCCCTGCGGCTACTGGAAGCCAAGCGGGTAGTCGCGGTGGACACCCCGCTTTCGGCGAAGCCGGCCGAGACGGATCGCCGGTACCGGGTGGCCGACCCCTACCTGCGTTTCTACCTGGCATACCTGGCTGCCGGCCTGCCGCTGGTCGAACGCGGGCGCGCCGACCTGCTGCTGCAAAAGGTTCAGCGCTCGTGGTCCGCCTGGCGCAGCCGTGCCGTCGAACCGGTGATCCGGGAGGCGCTGCTGCGCATCGCGCCCGAACTCGGCTGGCCGGGGGTGGAGGCAGTCGGCGGCTGGTGGAACCGGCAGGACAATCCCAAAATAGACCTCGTCGGCGCCGACCGGGCCCGTGCGGCCGGCCGCATTCTCTTCACCGGCAGCATCCAGTGGCAGACCGCCAAACCCTTCGACCGGCACGACCACGCCGCCCTGGTCCGCGAAATGGCCTCGATACCCGGCGTCGACCCGGCCACCGAGCTCATCGCCGTCACCCGCAACGGCCTCACCCCCGACGCGCCGCTACGGCAGATCGGCCCGGACGAACTCCTGGCCGCCTGGCAGCCGTGACACCGCGGGCGTGGGCGGCGTGGACACCGGTACCGGTGCTACTCCTTGCGCCCGACGCCGGCCAGAATCAGCGACCGGCCAGGCGCCTCGGGCACGTCGTCGGAGGTCTCCGGCCGCCAGGCCGGCAGCTCTACCACGCCGGGATCGACCACCGCGAGCCCGTCAAAGAACGCCGTGATCTCCTCCCGGGACCGGAAGATGATCGGCACGCCGGTGCGGGCGGCGGCGTGCGCGCCGAGCCGGGCGACGTCGTCGGGCCGCTGGGCGCTGCTCAGGTGCGAGATGACCAGGTAGCTGCCGGGCGCGACCGCCTCCCGCAGGGCGGCCACCACCCGGTGTGGCTTGTCTGCGTCGGTGAGCAGGTGCAGCACCGCCACGAGTAGCACCCCGACTGGCTGGTCCAGGTCGATGAACGCGCGCAGCCGCAGGTCGGCCAGAAGCCGACCCGGGGCGCGCAGGTCACCCCGGATGGCGATGATGTTGCGATCCCCGGCCAGGATCGCCTGGGCGTGGGCAACCGCGACCGGGTCGATATCAACATAGGCCACCCGGCAGTCCGGGTCGGCCTGTTGGGCGACCTCGTGGGAGCTGCCCCTGGCAGGGATGCCGGCACCGATGTCAACGAACTGCCGGATGCCGGCGCCGACCAGGTACCGCACCGCGCGGCGCAGAAACGCCCGGTTGCTGCGCGCAACGTCGGGCAGGTCGGGCACCAGGGCCACCGCCTGGGCGGCGGCCTGCCGATCGACGGCGAAGTTGTGCGTACCGCCGAGCAGCGCGTCGTACATCCGCGCCGGGCTCGGCACTTCGATATCCACATCCCCAGGTGCCCAGTCTGGTCGCCGCACGGCTGACTCGCCCCAAATCCAGTCGATCGGTTCCGCATCGCCCAGGAGTCCCGAACATACGAAAGTCGGCACGGTGCACTGTGCACGGTACCGGCCGCTGGCGTGCCGCAACGAGGATCTGACGCCGGCGGCTCCCACGCCGGGCACGGGCGGTGACTAGGCTGTGCACTGCCCCTGATGTGGCCGCATCGTCGGCGTCCAGCGCGCATCCGCTTGCCCGCTACCCGGATCGCCGCCCAGAACGGGCTCACGGCTGGCTCACGGCGCGTGCGAGGCCGGTTCGCGGATCGGATCACAGCGACCTGGGCTGCGCCAGGCCCAGCGGGGTGGGTTCGGTTGGGGTGGTGCTCGGGGTGAGGTTCGGGTTAGGCGGCGCGGGTGGCGGCGATGCGGCGGCGCAGTTCGATGCCTGGCGGCGTGCGTTCCCAGGCTTTCGTGGCGTCGGTGAGCAAGCGGAGGCGGTCCACGGCCCAGGCGGACCTGAGGGCCTGGACCTGACTGACCGCCTCGTGCGCGGCGGCGATGCCGGCGTCTCGTTCGCCGGAGTGCAGCAGACCGGCGGCGAACAGTGTCTGGTCGAACGCCCGTGACACCGCGGGTCGGGTGTCGGCGACCGCGGGGGCCAGTAGCTGCTGGGAGATCCGGGCGGCCCGCTCGCCGCTGCGGGTGGCCAGGCCACGGTGGCGGCCCAGCAGGGCGTACGCCCACGCTTCGTAACGTTCCCCTTCGCCGCGTGCGGTCGCGTTGAACTGCGCCGAGCCGTGGAACGATGCGGCTTCCGGGAAAAGGGTGCCGGCCATCAGGCCGCGTTCGTGCTCGGCGCGCACCAGCGCGTCGGCGACCTGCGTGGTCTGGCCGAGCAGGGCATATGCCCGCGCTTCGTTCTGATGCAGGCTGGTGAGCTCGGCGTGGCTGCCGGCGGCGAGAGCGGCGGGCTGTGCGAACTGGAACATCTGCAGCGCCTCCAAGGCGTGCTCACCGTCCAGGTAGACCTGGCCCATCCGCCGGAGCAGATGGGCCACCAACGCATGCTCGCCGGCATCACGGGCCAGCGCCAGACCCTGGAGGTAGTGCCGGTGCGCCTCCCGGTGGCGACCCACGTCGTGCATCGCGTACCCGGCGACACCGGACAGATCGGCCAGCGCCACCTTCAACTGCCTGCCCACCGCCTCGGTGCAGCTCGATCGGAGCAGCGCCGAGGTCGAGCGCAGGTACCCCGTCACCGCGTCCATCGTCGCGTGTCCGCCGAGCTGGTTCCCAAGGCTGTGCAGCAGGTCGGTGGTCCGGCGGATCCAGGCGACGTCGGAGGCACCGATCCGGGCCGGCGGTGGCGCGGGGTGCGCGACCGCTCGCGGCAGCCACCGCTCGTACGCCACGGCGTTCGCACCGCCCAAGACCGCGGCGGTCGCACCGATGAAGTCTCGACGTTGCACGGGGTCGTCCTCCTCGCTCGCGGCACCCGGCAGCCGGCGCCCCGATGACGATTCCCCGCCCGCGCCGGCCGGCATGGCCTCATACGCCAGGCCCATGTACTCCCGCGGGATGCCCAACCCGTCGGCGATCCGTGACAACACATCGTACGCCTGCACATGCCGGCCGTGGATGATCGCCGACACCTCCGGCTGCGACTGCCCGGTCAGCGCGGCGATCCGCTGCTGGCTGAAGCCGACCTTCTGCAACAGCCGGTAGACGCGACAGATGTCACGCACCTCCAGCGCGGACCGCATCTCGGGCCGTTCCCACTCCGCCGGATCGACGTGGTCCTTGCCGTCCGTGATGGCGTTCACGTTTCCCTCCGTCATCGGGGGCACAGCGGTTGTCCGGGGCCGACGATAGTGCGGATGGATCAGCGCGGACGATGGCTATACACATTGCAGATATCTGGTACGTATGACGGCGCCGTCGCAGCGGACCGACCAACCCCCGTCCGGCCCCATGGGTATCAGGGCCACGTCAAGATTGCTTACCGCGCACGGGCTATCGCAATGGGTAGTTGCCTTCGGAGGGTAGCGGTGGCTCGGGGTTACGCGGAAGAAGGCCGAATTCCGCAGGACGCGGTCGTGGTGACAGGGTCAAACCCGACGGACGGCGATCTCGGGCTGGTCGGCAAGGAGCGTGGCCAGATCGTCCGGGTCGGTGGTGAGCACCGTGGTCGCCCCAGCCTCGACGGCTTCGGCGGCAACCAGTGCATCTGCGGTGTTCTCGCCACCGGTCCGGCCCAGGAGCCGACCTGCGACGCGGCCGACCGCCTCGACTGTCATGAGGACATCGACGGACTTCAGAACTCGGTTCACCGGAGCGTCCCGCACGGAGCCCCGCAGCGTCTCAGCGAGCACGACAACCGGCACCCGAAGGTCCAGGCCGAACTCGACCGCCCGACGCACCATGGCCCGGACCCGGACATCGCCCCGGGACCAGGCAATGACGGCCCCCGAGTCGAGGATCACGCGCTCCGGCGCGAGGACGGCTCGGCCACGCTTTGCTCGGGCCACTCCCGACGGACCTCCTCCATCACGTGTTCGGGCACCGGGCCGTACTCGTCGTCCATCTCGTCCAGCAGCCGGCGGATCCGCTCGTGCTGCAGCTGTATCCGCAACGCCTCGTTCACCAACGCGGACAGCCCACGGGAGCCGGCCAGCGCGCGCGCCTGGTCGACCAGATCCCTGTCCAGACTCAACGACACCTTGGTCACGGCCACGACTAGTATCCTACTTCTCGCCCTCCAGTAGTACAATGAATCCTACCCGCATGGTGGGGGCAGGGCGGTGGCCGCCAGTGCGGCGCCCGTACCTGATCCCGTACCTGATCCCGTACCTGATCCCGTACCTGATCCCGTACCTGATCCCGTACCTGATCCCGTACCTGATCCCGTACCTGATCCCGTACC
>JBKOWA010000433.1:0-1734 GCA_046724155.1 Actinomycetota bacterium | reverse complement strand
GGCGCACTCTTCGACGGTCCGCTCCCACCGCCGGCTGGCCGATGCCGCACCGCCACCGGCCAGCCGGCCGCCGGCCACCGGCCGTGACCGGCGCCGGCGGGCAGGCCCCCACCGTTCTGGACCCGACCACAGAGCGGCCGGCCGAAGGCTCGGCACCCGACCACAGAGCGGCCGGCCGAAGGCTCGGCACCCGACCACAGAGCGGCCGGCCGAAGGCTCGGCACCCGACCACAGAGCGGCCGGCCGAAGGCTCGGCCGCGTACCTAGCTACCGGGTGAACGCCTGGAGCTCTGCCACCCGCACGAACGCGGCGGCCGGGCTCGCGGTCGCGCAGTCGGTCGCCGCCCGCGGGTCGTCGTCCTGCTCACCGGCGTACTGCGGGTTGCCGGTGCACTGGCTGGTGAGCACCTGCAGCCGCAGGTGGGTCGCCTCGGTGGGCGTGATGGGGAACTCGCGCACCGTCAGCTGCGGCGCGGTCGGGCGGAAGACCCCGCCCGGGAAGGCGTCCGGCGCGCTGGTGAACACCGTGTGGTAGCCGGCGGCCTGGCTGCAGTCCGCCTCCTCCGCGTTGCAGGCCAGGATGGCGAACGACCGCAGCGCGCTGAACCGGTTCTGCGAGCCGGGGTCGGCGTCACCGGTGATCGCCGGGCGGAGCAGGGCGCTGACGTTCACCGCGGTGACCGGCACTGGGTGGTCGCCGGCCAGGTCCACGGTGACCTGCCTGCCGGCCACGCCCGACAGCGACGCCCAGTCGGTGGCCTCGGTGTCGTCGGCGATCTTGTCGAGGTTGACGCCGTCACCGCTGACGCTCGCGCCGGACGCGGTGGACGCCACGTTGCGCGGCAGGTTCACCGGCAGGAACCGCGGCGGCCCCGGGGCGAACGACGCGGTGAGCTTGTGGTGCCCGAAGCCCGGCCCGGCCACGGTGAAGTCGAAGCTGGTGCCCGCCAGCACCTGGAACGTGGCCGGCAGGGGCGTGGCCGGGTCGGTGTCGGCCACCGGCACCGCCCGCGCCTCGTAGTTGCCGACGTACAGCCGGAGCGCAGCCCCGACCGAGGTGCCCATCGGCCGCAGCGTGACCGTGACATTGTCGGCGAGCGGCGAGGCGAAGCTCGGCACCGCCTCGGTGTCGTTGCCCCCGGTCGTGGTCGCGTCCCGGCCCATGCCGGACCGCGTGAATGCGTTCCAGATGATGTCCTGGTCGGCGCCGCCGAACCGGGTCATGTCCGCCGCGAGCAGGTTGTCCCGCATGTCGAGCATGCTGACCGAGCTCGAGGCCTGCAGCAGGAACGAGTCGAACACCAGCTGGACCCAGCGCCGGTTGCCCGGGCAGGACTGCACGGGGGTCTGGCCCTCCGCGCAGGCGAGCTGCTCGGCCGCGGTGCCGGCGCCGTACCGCCCGACCATCGCCTCCCGGACCCGCCAGTTGGTCGCGTTCCAGATCTCGCCGTCGGCGTGCACCTCGGGGCCGACCAGGTCGAAGCCGAGGTCGGAGTAGTTCAGCGGGCTCCTGCTGAAGTCGTAGTCGCGGATGCCGACGGTGTTGTCGCCGGTCACGTAGGCGCCGGTCACCCACGGGGTGTCGCCGGGCGCGCGGAAGTTGTTCTCGTACAGGTACTCCATCGCGACCAGGTCACCCCAGGCCTCACCCATCGAGCCGCCCTGGAAGGACGTGATCCCGGTGTCCGGGCCGGCGATCATGCGGTTGGTGATGGCGTGCGTGTACTCGTGGCC
>JBKOWA010000264.1:0-8714 GCA_046724155.1 Actinomycetota bacterium | reverse complement strand
CCTCCTCACCGCCCGCCCGCTCCTTGATCGCCGCGATGAACGCCTTGACGACCGGCAGCGCCACGTCCGCCTCGAGCAGCGCGATCCTGATCTCCCGCGCGGTGGCGTCGATGTCGGCGTCGGAGAGGCGGCCCTTCCCCCGCAGTGAGGTGAAGACGGCGGACAGTCGGTCGGAGAGCGTGTCAAACACTGCTCCAGCCTAGCTGCCACGGCAGCCCACCCGGCCCCACCCGGCCCACTCGGCCCCAGCGGGGGGCCTGGTCGCCCGCGCGTCCGGGCCGCGCCGCGAGCGTGCTGGCGACTCAGCCGCCGGCGGCGGACAGCACCTCCCGCTCCACCAGGTCCCGCAACGCCGCGTCGAGGACCGGCGCGCCGTCCGGCCCGACGAGGTAGAACACGTCCACCACCCCGCCGCCGAGGCTGCTCACCAGCGCGGACCGCACGTCCAGGCCGCACCGTGCCAGGGCGCCGGTGACCCAGTGCAGCCGGCCCACCGAGTCGGCCGCGCGCAGCTCCAGGACGGTCGCGTCGGTGGCCGCGTCATCGAACCACAGCACCCGCGGGGCGGCGACGCCGGAACCGGCGGGGTACGCCTGCTCCTTGGCGGCCAGCCGCTTGCCCAGCTCGAGCGTGCCGGCGAGCGCCCGCGCCACGTCCTCGCGCAGCATCGCCGGGTCCGGCCCGCGGCCGAAGCGGGGAGAGACCGCGAAGATGCTCACCGCCATCCGCTGGCCGTCCGGAGTAGACGATCCGGGCTCGGGGGGCAGCGTCTCGATCGTCGCGGACCGGACGTCGAGCTGGTGCAGCGCCAGCACTCCGGCGATCCGGCTGAGCAGCCCGGGCATGTCCGGCGCCGCGACCGTGACCGTGCCGGCGTCAGCGCGCACCGCCAGCTGGCCGCCGGCGGCGAGCGCACGCTGCTCGGCACTCAGCGGCGGCCGCTCCGGCGGCGTGGCACCGGCCAGCACCGCCGCCGCCCGGTCCACCAGCTCGTCGATCAGACCCGCCTTCCAGTCCGTCCACGCGGCCGGCCCGGTCGCCCGGCCGTCGGCGACGGCCAGCGCGTGCAGCAGGTCGAGCAGGTCGCGGGAGCCCTCGACGGCCTCCACGACCGTCCGCACCGTGACCGGGTCGGCCAGGTCCCGGCGGGTCGCCAGAGCCGGCAGCAGCAGGTGGTGGCGGATCATCGCGACCAGCGTCGCTGAGTCGCCGTAGGACAGTCCGAGCCGTGGGGCCAACCCGCGCATGACCCGCACACCGGCGTCGGTGTGGTCGCCGGGGTAGCCCTTGCCGATGTCGTGGAAGAGCGCGCCGAGCAGCAGCAGGTCGGGGCGGGCGACGTCGCGGGCCAGCTCGGCGGCGTTCGCGGCGGCCTCCATCAGGTGCCGGTCCACGGTGAACCGGTGCACCGGGTGGCGTTGCGGCCGGGACCGGACCGGCGCCCACTCCGGCAGTAGCGCCACCAGCAGACCGGACTGATCGAGCGCCTCCAGCACCGCAACGGCCTGCCGGCCGGTGCCGAGCAGGTCCACGAACGCGTCCCGGGCCGCGGCCGGCCACGGCGAGGGCAGCGGTGCCGACTCGCTCGCCAACCGGTCCAGCGTGTGCGGCGACAGCGGCAGGCCGGACCGGGCCGCGGCGCTCGCCGCCCGCAGCGGGAGGACCGGATCGGCCCACGGGTCGGCGTCCCGGGCGAGCACCACCTCGCCGTCCTGCTCCACCACGCCCTCGGCCAGCGGCCTGCGGTCCGGGGCCCGCCGCCGGCCGCGCCAGCGGGAACGCCGCACCGTCAGCTCCGCCTCCACGCGCCGCCAGGCCGTGTCCGCGGTGTACGCCACCGTGCGCGCCGCTTCGCTGACCGCCCGCAACAGCGCGCCGCCCCCGGGGTGGCCCAGCGCTCCGGCGACGCCGTCCTGCTCCTGGGTCACCAGCCGGTCCAGCGCCCGGCCGGCCCGCCGGTGCAGCTCGCCCCGAACATCCAGCAGCACGCCGTAGGCCGCGCCGACCGCGCCGGACGGCCAGTCGGCGAGCTGGGCAGCCGCCAGCGCCTGCAGCGCGTGCACGTCACGCAGCCCGCCGCGGCTCTCCTTCAGCTGCGGTTCCAGCAGGAACGCCGCCTCGCCGTGCGCCGCCCAGCGCTCCCGCGCGGCAGCCAGCAGTTCCGGCAGCCGGCGCACCGCGTCGCTGCGCCAGGCATCCAGTACGCTCTCCCGCAGCCGCCCGGCCAGCGAGCCGTCCCCGGCGACGTGCCGGGCGTACAGCAGACCCAGCGCGGCCTTGAGGTCGTCGCGGGCCACCGCCACCGCCTGCTCCACGGTCCGCACCGAGTGGTCCAGCCCGATGCCGGCGTCCCACACCGGATACCAGATCCGGTCGGCGACCTCGGCCACGTCGGACGACCGTCCGCTATGGACGAGCAGCAGGTCGAGGTCGGAGTGTGGTGCCGGCTCCCGGCGGCCGAGGCCGCCGACCGCGACCAGCGCGATACCCGGCACCCGCGGCATCAGACCGCCCAACCAGCGGTCGTACAACTCGGTCAACGCCTTGCGCAGCGGGGCACCGGTGAGGTCCGGCCGCCCGAGCAGTGCGGCTCGGGCGGCCTTCACCTTCGCAGGGTCAGAGGGCGTCGGGACCACGCTCCCCGGTGCGCACCCGCACCACGGTGTCCACCGGCGTCACCCATGCCTCGCCGTCGCCGATCTTGCCGGTGCGGGCCGCCTCCACCACGGCGTCCAGCACCCGGTCCGCATCGACGTCGTCCACCAGAACCTCGACCCGCACCTTGGGTACGAAGTCCACCGTGTACTCGGCGCCGCGGTATACCTCGGTGTGGCCCTTCTGCCGGCCGAAGCCCTGCACTTCGGTCACTGTCAGGCCGTCCACGCCGACCGTCTCCAGTGCGTTCTTGACATCGTCAAGCTTGAACGGCTTGACGATCGCGGTCACTAGCCTCATGCCTCCACCGCCTCGTGGTTAACAGCACCGGACCGGACGGGGCGGTAGGCACTGCTGCCGACGCCGGCCAGGGCGCCCAACTCGTACCCGGACTCGGCGTGCTCGGTGGTGTCCACACCGGCAGCCTCGTCCTCCTCGCTGACCCGGAACCCGATCGTTACCTTAATCAGGTAGCCAAAAATCAACGCCAGGGTGAACGAGTAGACGGTCACCGTCCCGGCCGCGACGAACTGGCGCCACAGCTGGTCGACGCCGCCGCCCATGAACAGGCCGTTCTTGAGGGCCGCGCCACCGGTGGTGGTGCAGAACAGGCCGGTCATGATGGTGCCGACCCAGCCGCCGACCAGGTGGACTCCCACGACGTCCAGGGAGTCGTCGAAGCCGAACCGGAACTTCAGGCTCACCGCCATCGCGCAGAGGATGCCGGCCGCGGCACCGATCGCGATGCCGCCCAGCGCGTTGACGAAGGCACAGGCCGGAGTGATCGCCACCAGCCCGGCGACCGCGCCGGAGGCTGCCCCGACCGTGGTCGGCTTGCCGTCCCGGAACTGCTCGACGAGCAGCCAGCCCAGGACACCGGTCGCGGTGGCCACCATGGTCGTGGTGAACGCATTCGCCGCGATCGAGTCGGCCTTCAACGACGAACCGGCGTTGAACCCGAACCAGCCGAACCACAGCAGGCTCGCGCCGAGCAGCACGAACGGGACGTTGTGCGGCCGCATCTTCTCCGTCGGCCAGCCGGCCCGCCGGCCGAGCACGATGGCCAGCGCCAGCGCGGCAGCGCCGGCGTTGATGTGCACCGCGGTGCCGCCGGCGAAGTCGTAGGCGAGCAGCTTGTTCGCGATCCAGCCGCCGTCGCCGCCGGCCGGGTCGGTGCCGTTGAAGTTGAAGACCCAGTGCGCCACCGGGAAGTACACGAACGTGCTCCAGAGCACCACGAAGGCGCCCCAGCCCCAGAACTTCGCCCGGTCCGCGACCGCCCCGGAGATCAGCGCCGGGGTGATGATCGCGAACATCAGCTGGAACATCACGAGGGCCAGCAGGGGGATCTGGTGGCCCGGGCTACCCGGCACCAGCTGACCGTTGGTGATCGTGTCCGGGGTGGCCGCCAGACCCGGGAACGCGTTCTGGTCGATAGTGCCCTTCATGCCGATATGGCTGAGGTCGCCGACGAGGCCTCCCCCGGCATCCGGCCCGAACGCGAGGCTGTACCCGTAGAGGATCCAGAGCACACCCACGATGGCCAGGCAGATGAAGTTCATCATCAGCATATTGAGTACGGTCTTGGCCCGCACCATGCCCCCGTAGAAGAAGGCGAGGCCGGGCGTCATGAGCAGGACCAGCGCACTGGATGCCAGCACCCAGGCGGTGTCACCCGCGTTGATCATAACCCTCCCTTCGGGGAGCCCGCCGGCTCCGCAATGGAGAGAGGCTGTCGGCAGGCTGTTTCCGTCGCAGGAAGATCATGTTTCGGACAGGTGAACTTCCCCAGCGTGACAAGTCGGTAACGTTACGCGAAGGACCACAAGAGTAGCGACGACCACCCAACCGGTCATGGGTGGGCAATAACCGGCCGACCGTCCCGTTCGCCCTAGAATCCGACGCGTGTCCCGGCCCGCCGCTCCCGCCCGGCAGACCGGCCACATCGTGGTCTGCGGGGGCGACTCGCTGGCGGTCCGGCTGGTCCAGGAGCTACGCCGCCAGGACGAACGGGTCGTGGTCGTGCTGCCACGCGGCGAGGGCGAGGTGGCCGGCGAGCTCGCTGCGCTGGGCGCCGAGGTGGTGGCTGACGGCACGCCTCTCCACGCGGCCCTGCGCCGCGCCGAGGTGCCGGTCGCCCGGGCGATCGCCATCGTGCACCAGGACGACGTGGGGAACATCCAGGCCGCGCTGGTCGCGCAGGAGCTGAACCCCGGGCTGCGGATCGTGCTGCGCATGTTCAACTCCGGGCTCGGCCAGCACCTGGAACGGCTGTTCCGCAACTGCCTGGCGCTGTCGGCCTCCGGGCTGGCCGCGCCGGCGTTCGTGGCAGCGGCCCTGGACGAGACCGACGTGCAGTACGTGGAGGTGGCCGGCCGGCTGCTGGCCGCCGGGACGCGCCCGGCCGTGACCGGCACCCCGCTGGCGGTGCTCGCCGACACCACCGGTCGGGAGACCGAGATGCTGCCCCGGGAGGGCAACGTCGTGCTGGCTCCGACCGGCGACGGTCCCCGCCGGCACCGGGTCCGGCGCTCGCTGGGCACGCTGGCGGCCGCCCGGCAGCTGGTGGACCGGCGGCTGCGCCTGGTGCTGGCCTCGTTCGTGGGCCTGGCGCTGGCCACCACGGTGCTGTTCGCCGGGCGGTTCGGCTGGTACGACGCGATCAGCCTGGTCACCGCGACCGGCTCACCGAACGTGGCGGTGGAGGACCTGCCGCTGGCGCTGCAGGTCGGCGCCGCCGCGGTGCAGCTCCTCGGGCTGTTTGTGGTCGCGCTGCTGACCGCGGTGGTGGTCGACGCGCTGGTCGGCGCGCGGCTGGCCCAGGTGCTCGGCGGGGTGCGCGGCAGGCTGTCCGACCACGTCGTGGTGTGCGGGCTGGGCAACGTCGGGGTGAAGGTCGTGACGGCGCTGCGGCAGCGCGGCCTGGCCGTGGTGGCGATCGAGCGGGACGGGGACCGGGCGACGGTGGCCACCGCGCGCCGGCTGGGCGCGGCCGTGCTGATCGGCGACGCGACGCTGGAGGAGACGATGCGGTCGGCGCAGGCGGAGCGCTGCCGTGCGGTGATCGCGGTGACCAGCGACGACGTGGCGAATCTGGAGGCGTCCCTGGTGGCCCGGGGGCAGCAGCCCGCGGCGCGGATCGTGATGCGGCTGTTCGACACCGAGCTGGCCGCGCAGGTGGAACGCACCATGGGGCTGGGCATCTCGCGCAGCGTCTCCTACCTGGCCGCCCCGTCATTCGCCGCGGCGCTGCTGGAGCGGCGGGTCACCGCGATGATCCCGGTACGCCGCCGGGTGCTGCTCACCACCGAGCTGCCGGTCGGCGCCGGCTCCCGGGCGGCCGGCGCCCCGCTGTCCGCGATGGACCGGGACGGGCTGGTGCGGGTGCTCGCGGTCCGGACCGGCACCGGCCGGTGGGAGTGGCAGCCGCCGCTGCGCCGGACGCTGACTGCCGGGGACCGGATCGCCGTGGTGGCCACCCGGGCCGGCCTGGCGCAGACCCTGCTGGCCACCCGGCCGCCGCGGCCGCACTGAAGCCCTGGCCACTGCCCTGGCCACTGCCCAGATCAGCTGCCCAGATCAGCTGCCCAGATCAGCTGCCCAGATCAGCTGCCCGGATCAGCTGCCCGGATCAGCTGCCCGGATCGGCGGGGCGCCGGATCGGCGTGGCCCACCAGGCCGGCGGCGCCGGCCGGGGTCACTCCACCAGGTGGAGCCCCGGGCCGGCCGAGGCTCCCCGCCGCCGCTCGGCCGCCCGCCCCCGCGCTCGGGATGTGCCGCCGCTCGAGCCCGGTACCGGGGTCAACGTCAGCCCGGCCACCGCGGCGGACAGCTCGGATACCGGGATGCCGAGCCGGCCGGCGAGCGCCTCCAGCCCCCAGCCTTCCTTACGGGCGAGGACCATGACCTTCCGCAGCAGGGTGGACTGCTCGTGCGGCAGCCCGTCCGGCTCGCTCGCGCGAAACCCACGCTGGCTCAGCTCGGCCGTCCAGCTCCGGTACTGCCACGGCGTGATCCGGTCCAGCTGCCAGAGCCGCCGCACCATTGCGGTCGCGGAAACCCGCCAGTGCCGTTTGAGGGTGAAGACATCGTCCAGCGTCACCGTGCCCGGAAGCTGCGCGACGACTCCCTGACGGGGCATCAGGAAGGCGCTGGCGAAGGCGTTCGCGTCGATCTCGAACCGCCGGGCCCGGGAGGTGGTGACTCCCCGGTGCATGCACAGGTGCCCCAGCTCGTGCGCCAGGTCGAAACGGAGCCGCTCGGCGCTCTTCGCGACGTTCAGGTAGATGAGCGGCCGGGCTCCGTGCCAGTAGGAGAAGGCGTCCACCTCGCGTTCCTCCGGCGGCAGGCCGAAGATGCGCACGCCGCGGCTCTCCAGCAGGGCGAGCATGTCCTTGACCGGCTGCACGCCCAGGCCCCACCTCGCACGCAGCGACTCCGCGGCCTCGACCGGCAACGGCTCCAGCTCGCTGCCGGACGGGCGGAGCACCTCGTAGCCGGGAACGTCGGGTGCCGGGGTCCGGAAGTTCTCGTCCATCCAGGACGAGAACGAGCTGATCAGCGACGCCGCCGCCAGGACCTTGTGCACCTGCCGCTTCGTCGTCGCGGTCAGGGCCCGGAAGCTGACCGCGTCCACCCCGACGTCGTCGAGGTCGCCCTGGAAGAAGAACCCGACCGGAAAGCCGAGTGCCTCGGCGATCGCCTCGGCCGGCGGGTTCTCCGCCTTGCCGGCTTCCCAGTCGGTCACCGTTCGCCGGGTGACACCGCACCGACCGGCCAGCGCTTCCTTCGTCAGGCCGCGCCTTTCCCGGGCCACCCGCAGGCGGCGCGGGTTGAACTCCGTGCGGCCGTCGGTGCCGTTCGACATGGGGTGCTCAGCCACCGAGCAGCGCATCCGCGAACGCCTTCGGCTCGAACGGGGCCAGGTCGTCCGGACCTTCCCCCAGCCCGACCAGCTTGACCGGCACGCCCAGCTCGCGCTGCACCGAGATGACGATGCCGCCCTTCGCGGTGCCGTCCAGCTTGGTGAGCACGATCCCGGTGACGTCGACCACCTCGGTGAACACCCTGGCCTGGGTCAGCCCGTTCTGCCCGGTCGTGGCGTCCAGCACCAGCAGCGTCTCGTTCACCGGGCCCTGCTTGGCCACCACCCGCTTGACCTTGCCCAGCTCGTCCATCAGGCCGGTCTTGGTGTGCAGCCGGCCGGCGGTGTCCACCACCACGACGTCCACGCCGGCCTCGGTGCCGCGCTTGACCGCCTCGAACGCGACCGAGGCCGGGTCGGCGCCCTCCGCGCCGCGCACGGTCTGCGCGCCGACCCGGGACCCCCAGGTCTGCAGCTGGTCGGCCGCGGCCGCCCGGAACGTGTCGGCGGCGCCGAGCAGCACGGTGCGCCCGTCGGCGACCAGGACCCGGGCCAGCTTGCCGCAGGTGGTGGTCTTGCCGGTGCCGTTCACCCCGACCACCAGCAGCACCGCGGGCCGGCCCCCGGGCTGGCCCCCGGGCTGGCCCCCGGGCTGGCCCCCGGGCTGGCCACTGTGCGGCCCGGTGGCCAAGCCACGGTCCATATCGGGGCCCAGCGCGCTGGTCAGCTCCGCGACGAGCAACCCGCGCAGCTCGCTCTCGCTGCGGGTGCCGAGCACCCTGGTCCGGGTGCGCAGCCGGTCGACGATCTCGGCGCTGGCGGCCACCCCGACGTCGGCCCGCAGCAGGGTGCTCTCCACCTCCTCCCACACCTCGTCGTCGAGCCGTTCCCGGGACAGCAGGGTGAGCAGGCCGCGGCCGAGGTTGGACTGCGAGCGGGACAGCCGGGCCCGCAGCCGGACCAGCCGGCCGGCGGTCGGCTCGGGCACCTCCACAGCCGGCTCGACCACGGCCTCGGCGGGCTCGACGGCCCCCTCCGCGGCCGGCGCCGCCACGTCCGGCGCCGCCACGTCCGGCGCCGCCACGTCCGGCGCCGCCTCCGGTCTGGTGGCTGGCTCGGCGGCGACCTGGTCCGGCACCGGAAACTCCAGCGTGTCGGGGCCCGACCGGCTCGGCTGCTCCGCCTCGGCGGGTGG
>JBKOWA010000226.1:0-2211 GCA_046724155.1 Actinomycetota bacterium | reverse complement strand
CTGCACGAGGCGCTGGCGGCGGTCGGGCTGCCCGGGCAGGCTCGGCGCTCGCGGCGCTGGACGGCCGCCGCATCCGGGCGGATCGACCCGCACCGCACGGTCCGGGCGCTGCTGCGCAGCGGTGGCGAGCCGTACCGGCTGTACCGCCGCCGGCACGGCGTCCGGCCGCGGCCGGTGGTGCTGGTCGTCGACATCAGCGGCTCGATGAGCGCGTACGCCGACGCGTTGCTGCGGTTCGCGCACGCGGCCAGCCGCCGCCGGGCCGGTCGCGCCCCCGGCGGCGGGCCGACCGAGGTGTTCACCGTGGGTACCCGGCTGACCAGGGTCACCCGCGAGCTCGCGGTACGGGACCCGGAGGCGGCCATGCGGGCGGTCGCCGAGCAGGTGCCCGACTGGTCCGGAGGCACCCGGCTGGGTGCCCTGCTCGGGGAGTTCCTGGACCGCTGGGGGCAGCGCGGCACGGCCCGTGGCGCGGTGGTCGTGGTGCTGTCCGACGGCTGGGAACGGGACGACCCTGCGGTGCTGGGCCGGCAGATGGCGCGGCTGTCCCGGCTCGCGCACCGGGTGGTGTGGTCCAACCCGCGGCGCGGGCGGCCCGGCTTCGCCCCGCTGGCGGCCGGCCTGGTGGCCGCGCTGCCGTACGTGGACGACTTCGTCGACGGTCACAGCCTGGCCGCGCTGGAGCGGCTGGCGCGGGTGGTGGTGGGGGCGGATGCTCGAACCGGCGGCCCCCGTTTCAGGGGCGCCCGGTCGGGCGGCTCCGGTTCCGACCGGCCCCGGTCCGGCGGCCCGCGGTCGGGAAGTCCGGCAAGGGAGGTGCCCGGTGCGTGACATCGTCGGCTCGGTGCGGGAGTTCTTCGCGACCGGCCGGCCGTTCGGGCTGGCCACCGTGGTGGCGACCAGCAGCAGCGCCCCCCGCCAGCCCGGCGCGGCGATGGCGGTCGGCCCGGACGGCGACGCGGTGGGCAGCGTGTCCGGCGGCTGCGTCGAGGGCGCGGTGTACGAGCTGGCCACCGAGGTGGTGCAGACCGGCCGCCCGGTCCGGCACACCTACGGCTACAGCGACTCCGATGCGTTCGCGGTGGGCCTGACCTGCGGCGGCACGGTCACCGTCTTCGTGCAGGCGGTCACGCCGGGCGAGCTGCCGCAGCTGGGCGCGGTGCTGGCGTCGGTGGTGGCGCGCGAGCCGGTCGCGCTGGCCACGGTGGTGGACGGCACCGCAGCCGGTGCCGCGGGCAGCACTTCCCTCGGGGCCCGGCGGGCGATCTGGCCCGGTGCGGGTTCCGGTGCGCGTTCCGGGCCGGACCCCGGCGACACCGAGGCCCGGACCGAGGGCTCGCTGGGCAACGAGGGGCTGGACGCGGCGGTCACCGACGACGCGCTCGGCATGCTCCGCCAGGGCGCCACCGGCGAGCGGCACTACGGTCCGCGGGGAGAGCGGCGCCGGGACGAGGTGACCGTGTTCGTGGAGTCGTACGCGCCGCCGCCGCGGATGCTGGTCTTCGGCGCGATCGACTTCGCCGCCGCGCTGGCCCGGGCCGGCACCTTCCTCGGCTACCACGTGACGGTGTGCGACGCCCGCGCGGTGTTCGCCACCCGGCGGCGGTTCCCGGACGCCGACGACGTGGTGGTGGAGTGGCCACACCGGTACCTCGCCGGCATCACCGTCGATGAGCGCACCGTGATCTGCGTGCTCACCCACGACCCCAAGTTCGACGTGCCGCTGCTGCAGGTGGCGTTGCGCACCCCGGCCGGCTACATCGGGGCCATGGGCAGCCGGCGCACCCACGACGAGCGGCTGAAGCTGCTGCGCGAGGCGGGCGTGACCGAGGCCGAGCTGGCCCGGGTGCATTCGCCCATCGGTCTCGACCTCGGCGCCCGCACCGCGGAGGAGACGGCGGTGGCGATCGTCGCCGAGATCGTGGCCGGCCGGTGGGGCGGCTCCGGCCGCCCGCTGTCCGAGGTGGAGGGCGCGATCCACGGCCACCGCCGGCACCCGGCCACCGCCGGCAGCGGCCGGCAATCGACAACTGCCGGGACGAGGCCGGCAGGATGACCACGGGTGTCGCCGGGATCGTGCTGGCCGCCGGGTCCGGCAGCCGGTACGGCGGGCCGAAGGCGCTGGTCCGCTTCGGGCCGGAGCTGCTGGTCCAGCGCGCCTGCCGGCTGCTGGCCGAGGGCGGCTGTGACCCGGTGCTCGCGGTGCTCGGC
>JBKOWA010000558.1:0-4505 GCA_046724155.1 Actinomycetota bacterium | reverse complement strand
CCTGCCTGGTCCTGGTCACCAGCCGCAACCAACTGTCCGGCCTGGTCGCCGCCGACGGCGCCCACCCGATCACCCTCGACCTGCTCACCAACGACGAAGCCCGGCAGCTCCTCGCCCAACGCCTGGGTGCCGACCGGGTAGCGGCCGAGCCCGAGGCGGTCGAGGAGATCATCACCCGCTGCGCCCACCTCCCGCTGGCCCTGGCGCTGGTGGCCGCCCGCGCCGCGGTGCGCCCACACGGCGGGCTGCGCGTGCTGGCCGAGGAGCTACGCGACACCCGACGCCGGTGGCAGACTCTCAGCGGCGACGAGCCCACCACCGATGTGCAGGCGGTTTTCTCCTGGTCCTACCAGGCTCTCACCCCAGCTGCGGCGCGACTGCTCCGGCTGCTGGGCCTGCACCCCGGCCCCGACATCTCCGCGCCGGCCGCGGCCAGCCTCGCCGGGCTCCCACTGAGCGCGGTGCGGCCGGTGCTGGCGGAGCTGACCCGGGCCAGCCTGCTCGTCGAGCACGCCATCGGCCGGTACGCCTTCCACGACCTGCTGCGCGCCTACGCCACCGACCTGGCTCACCGCATCGACACCGAGCAACATCGCCGCACCGCCGCCCACCGCATGCTGGACCACTACCTGCACACCGCCGACACCGCCAACCGGCTGCTGGACCCGGCCCGGGACCCGCTCACCCTCACCCCGCTCCAGCCCGGCGTCACCCCCGAGCACCTCGCTGACGACCAGCAGGCCCTGGACTGGTTCACCACCGAACACCCGGTGCTGCTGGCCATCGTCGACCAGGCCGCCGCCACCGGCTTCGACACCCACACCTGGCAGCTGGCCTGGACCCTGACGACCTTCCTCTACCCGCAAGGCCACTGGCGCGACCAGGCCGCCACCGGCCACGCCGCGGTCGCCGCCGCCCAGCGCCTGGCCGACCCGTCCGCGCAGGCCCGCGCCCACCGCAACGTCGCCAACGCCTACATCCGGCTGGGCCGCCTCGACGACGCGCACACCGAGCTCAACCATGCCCTCGACCTGGCCACCCGGACCAGCGACCAGACCGGGCAAGCCCACACCCACCACCACCTCGGCCGCCTGTGGGAGTGGCGGGGCGACTACCCGCGAGCCCTCGACCACGCCCAGCAGGCCCTCAGCCGGTACCGGGCCGGCGGCAACCAGACCGGGCAGGCCGACGCCCTCAACCAGGTCGGCTGGTACCTCGCCCTGCTCGGCGACCACCAGCAGGCCCGCACCGCATGCCAGCAGGCCCTCGCCCTGTTCCAGGAGGTCGGCGACCGGGTCGGGGAGGCCGCCACCTGGGACAGCCTCGGCTACGTCCACCATCACCTCGGCCACCACACGCACGCTGTCGCGTGCTACGAACACGCCCTCCCCCTGCTACGCGCCCTCGGCCATCGCTACGAACAAGCCGCCACCCTCACCCGCCTCGGCGACACCCACCACGCCGCCGGCAACCCGCAGGCCACCCGCGACGCGTGGCAACAGGCCCTGGCCATCCTCGACGACCTCAACGACCCCGACGCCGACACCGTCCGCGCCAAACTCGCCACCCTCGACACCCCCGACCCATGACCTCGCCAACGCCAAACGACGACCACCACGCCGGGGACGCCCGACCACCGCAAGCGCCGCCGCGGATCCCGCACTCCCGCCGCCGGTGGCAGAAAGCTCGGAACCGGCGAACGTGAAATCACGAATGCTGCTGGCCGGTAGGGTCCGTTGGAATACCGTGGCCAGGGGCTGCGCGGTACGGGGTCGCGCCTGGGGGGTCAATGAGTGGCGTATTCATCAACTACCGTGGCGAGGACAGCGAGACCGCCGCGGCGTTGATCGATCGGAAGCTGGCGGCCCGGCTGGGCAGTGACCGGGTCTTTCTGGACAGCCGGTCGATTCCGGCGGACCCGGATTTCAGCGAGGAGTTACCGGGCCAGCTGCGAGGTTGCCGCGTGCTGGTGGTGGTGATCGGGCCGCGCTGGTTGACCCTGACCGACGCGGCCGGGCGCCGCCGGATTGATGACCCGCGGGACCGGATCCGGCGGGAGGTCGCCGACGCGCTGTCGCACGGGCTGCGGGTGATCCCGGTCCAGGTCACCCTCACCCCGCCCCGGCCCGACGTGACCCCCGAGCACCCCGCCGACCATCAGCAGGCCCTGGACTGGTTCACGACCGAGCGTCCCGTGCTGCTGGCCGCCGTCGACCGGGCCGCCGCCGTCGGCTTCGACACCCACACCTGGCAGCTGGCCTGGGCACTGGTGACCTTCCTCATCTGGCGGGGCCACTGGCACGACCTGGCTGCCACCAGCCGCGCCACCGTGACCGCCGCCCAACGCCTGGCTGACCTGACCGTGCAGGCCCGCGGCCACCGTAACCTCGCCAACGCCTACACCCAGCTCGGCCGCTTCGACGAGGCCCACACCCACCTGCACCTCGCCCTCGACCTGTCCGTCCAGACCGGCGACCAGACCGGGCAGGCCCACGCCCGCTACAACCTGACCCACCTGTGTGAGCGGCGGGGGGACTACGCGCAGGCCCTCGACCACGCCCGGCAGGCCCTCGACCTGCACCAGGCCACCGGCAACCAGAACGGGCAGGCCCAGGCACTCAACGCGGTCGGCTGGTGCCACGCCCTGCTCGGCGACCACCAGCAAGCCCTCACCTACTGCCAGCAGGCCCTCACCCTGTCCCAGGAGATCGGTGGCCGGGTCCGGGAGGCCGCCGCCTGGGGCAGCCTCGGCTACGCCCACCACCATCTCGGCAACCACCCTCAAGCCTTCACCAGTTACCAACGCTCCCGCACCCTGTTCCGGGACCTCGGCGCCCGCTACAACGAAGCCGAAATCCTCACCTACCTCGGCGACGCCCACCACACCACCGGCAACCTCCACGCCGCCCGCGACGCCTGGCAACAGGCCCTGGCCATCCTCGACGACCTCAACGACCTCAACGACCCCGACGCCGGCAAGGTCCGCACCAAGCTCGCCACCCGCGCCACCGCCAACCCTGAGCCCGCCGACAGCGACGCCCGCCATGACGATCACCGAGCCGGTAGCGCCTGACCAGGGACGCGCCGCCGCAGATCCCGCACTCCGGCCCTCGAGGACCAGGAGGTTCCGGGGAGCACCCTCCCCCGTTCCACCGCCTCTCCCCGGTCCTGCGACCCACCAATCTGTCTTTGCCCTGGCCTTTTTTCGTCCCGTCCTAACCGCTTCTTGCCCACCCTCTGCACTCGACAAGACTGGTCAGTTGCCACCCTGACTGGCCAGTTGCCACCTTGCCGATGTACGGACATTTGGGAGTAATGTAGCGGCCAGGCCACCGCCGGGCTCGACCGACATCCGCTGACATTACCCGACCTGGGGTGGCTCTGCATCCACTCGGACACCCAGATTGGTTGCACGACCGGCGTCCACTCCTTGGCCGTCGCCCGGGAGGGCGCACCGGTCAACTCGAGCGCGGCTACTCAATGGCATACCGTGGTCCAGGGGTTGCGCAGTGCGGGTTGCGCAGTGCGGGTTGCGCAGTGCGGGTTGCGCAGTGCGGGTTACACTGGGAGTAGCCGATGAGTGGCGTATTTATCAACTACCGGGCTGAGGACAGTGATACCGCCGCAGTATTAATAGATCGAGAGCTGACAGCCCGGCTGGGTAGTGACCGGGTCTTCCTGGATAGCCGGTCTATTCCGGCGGGTGCGGATTTCGCCGAGGAGCTGCCGGGACGGCTGCGGGCGTGCAGTGTGCTGGTGGTGGTGATCGGCCCGCGCTGGCTGAGTCTGACCGATGCAGCCGGCCGACGCCGGATCGACGACCCGCAGGACTGGATCCGGCGGGAGATCGCCGAGGCACTGACGGGCGGGCTGCGGGTGGTTCCGGTGCTGACCGGCGACGCGACGTTGCCGGCCCAGGCAGACCTGCCGGCCGACATTGCCGGGTTGAGCCGCCGCCAGTACCTGCCGCTGCGTCACCGATATGCGTCGGTCGACCTGGAGTTCCTGGTTGAGCGGATCATCGAGGCCGACCCCGAACTGGCCAAGATCGCCGCCGAACGCCGAGCGGCTACGGAACCCGTGCCGCAGCAGCTGCCCGCGGCGGTCGCCCACTTTGCCGGCCGAGTCGGTGAGCTGGCCACACTGACGGGGTTGCTGCGCAGCCGGGCCGACCGTGGTGGCACGGTGCTCATCTCCGCGCTGTCCGGGACGGCTGGGGTGGGCAAGACCGCGCTTGCCGTGCACTGGGCGCACCAGGTCGCCGACCAGTTCCCCCACGGTCAGCTGTATGTCAACCTGCGTGGATTCGACCCGGGTGGGCAGGTGATGGCCCCGGCGGAGGCCGTACGCCGGTTCCTGGATGCGTTGCAGGTGCCGCCGGAGCGGATCCCGGTCGATCTGGACGCGCAGGCAGCGTTGTATCGCAGCCAGCTTGCCGGTAAACGGATGCTGGTGGTGCTCGACAACGCCCGCGACACCGCCCAGGTCCGCCCGCTGCTGCCTGG
>JBKOWA010000528.1:0-6078 GCA_046724155.1 Actinomycetota bacterium | reverse complement strand
GTGCTCCGGGAGGGCCAGTTTCCACTGCTCGGCCAGCAGCTCGGCGGCGAACGCGGGCCGAGCCCGAAACACCTCGGCCAGCAGTTCGTGTCGTAAGGAAGGCATGACGCGCACGCTACGGGCACCCCCCGACAAAACCGCCCAGCCCACCCAGGCGCGGCCACCACCAACGACGTCCACGGCCGGGTGGCAATCCCCACCCGGCCTTCCTGCTCAGCCGATGTCGAGGGCGACGGCGCCGCGGAGCCGCCCGCTGTCGGCGAATGCCTCGACGGTGCACTCCCCCAGGTCCGGCACGGCCGGTGCCCCTGCGAGTTGGTCGCCACCGCGCTACAACGCCATCCAGACCGAGTCCGTCGCTGTCCACCGCGGCGCCCGTGCCGCTGCGGTCGGCCGCTGGCTGACCCGAGGCCGGGCCGGTCTGACTTGCCAGGGCCGGGCGCGGACTCGTCAGCGGCGGAGCAGGGCCAGGAACATCGCGTCGGTGCTGGTGCCGGTGCGGCCAGAGCTGGATGTGTGGTCCTGGCCCGAGGTCGGGCACCCCGGGCAGGAAGGGGCGGATGTCCAGTTCCTCGGCGCCGGTGCGGTAGACCACCGTGGCACAGGTGCGCCCACAGCGTGCCTGACCGTGGCCGAGTCGTGGCCGTGGGCGGCTGTCTGTCGTGGCCGCGTACCGGTCGAGCAGCGCCCGCTTGTCCTGCGGGCTGGTGTGCATACCGAGAAGCAGCGGCACGACGTTCTGCGCGGACGACCGGCCTGGTGGTTGTGGCGCTGCCGCGCCGTACCGCGCCGCGCGGCGGTCAGCACCGGCCGGCGTGCGGGGTGGGGCCGCTGCTATCCACAGGTCGGCAGGCGCGTTGATGTATACTCTTGGTAGCTATCATCTGGGGAGAGGTCATGGCGGAGACGGCGATCGCGAGACTCTTCATGCACGGCAGAAGCCAGGCCGTACGGCTGCCCAAGGAGTTCCGGCTGCCCGGCGACCGGGTACGGGTCCGGCACCTGGGTGACGGCGTGCTGCTGGAGCCGATCGCCACGGACGTCGATGCGTGGTTCGCCGAGCTTGACCGCTTCGCGGATGTGCCGCTGTTTGACGACGGCAGGAACCAGCCGCCCACGCCTGCCGGCGGGGATATCTTCGAGTGAGCTACCTCCTCGACACCAACGCCGTGGTTGCGCTGCTGCGCAACAAGCCGACCAAGGTGCGGGAACGGTACCGGCAGGCCGAGGCGTCCGGGGACTACCTGGCGCTGTCGTCTGTTGTCTTGTTCGAGCTGTGGTATGGCGTGGCGAGGAGCAGCCAGGTACCGGAGAACACCGAGCGGCTGCGGATCCTGCTCTCCGGCGATCTGGATCTGCTGGACTTCGACGACGAAGACGCCCGAACGGCCGGACAGGTACGCGCGGCCTTGGAGAAGGACGGGAACCCGATCGGCGCCCACGACCTGCTGATCGCGGGCCAGGCGCTGCGGCGCGGGTTGACAGTCGTCACCGCGAACACCTCCGAGTTTGGCCGGGTCACCGGCTTGAGCTGGCAGGACTGGACCAAGTGACCTGCCGATGCCGGCGCACACGAGGACTACACGCTCCGCCTCATGCTCGGCGTTGGTTGTCGGTGGCGAGGTCTACCTGGTCGACTTCGGCGATGGCGCCGGGCGGCGGCTCAAGCAGGCCGCGCTGGTCGATCCGGAGCTGCGGTCACCGGGCGGGCTGTGGGGCGAGGAAACGCTGCGGGCCATGTTCGTCACCCACCTGCATTCGGACCACGTGGCCGCCTACTTCAACTTCTTCATGCTCGGCTGGTACAACGGAATCACCGCGGCCCGGGCCGGGCAGCCGGTTCACGTTTTCGGGCCGGGCCGGCGGGTGGACGAGGACGGCAACGTCGTCATGGAGCCGATCCTGACAGTGCCCGGGCTGCCCGTGTCGCGGTGGGCGAGGCGGCGGGCGGTCTCGCTGATGGTGCCGTCGCCGCCACCGGCGATCAGCAGATCGGGTGCGAGGGCGATGGCGGCGTCCAGGGTGGCGGACAGCTGGGTGGGGTCGGCGACGCCGATGTTGGCCAGCAGCGTGAACCCGGCCGCATTCAACAGTTGAGTGGCCTTGAGGTGGTTGCGGCGGCCCCGGCGGGAGCGGGTGTTGACCAGCAGTACGGCCCGCCGCTGTTCCCGGATGGCGACCGTGTGCTGGGCCTTGCTGCGCGGCGGGCCACCGGCCGCGTCCGGGCCGGTGGCGGGTGGGGATTGGTCGTCGCGGATTACCGGCGCCAGCCTTGCGTGCGAAGCCGGTCACGCAGGTAGGCGGTGCCGGCGATGCCCGCGATCTCGTCGTCGATGTCGGCGGCCAGCGCCGCGTCCAGGACAACCACCAGGGTGGCCAGCAGGCTGAGCAGGCCGGTGGGCGTCAGCAGCCAGGTCAACAGCGGCGTGAGATCCACCCCGGGTCCGTCGTCGCCGAGCTGCGACCATCCCATGTGACCCGCCTCCCCTCACGCCACGTTCAGCAGCAACAAGCCGTGTTGCGAGCGTAACTCGCCGGCCTGTGCCCGACGCGCGGCCGGGTGTCCAGGCGGCCGGGGTGTCCAGCGTGCCTGGCGAGTGTGGCAGTCTGCGCGCGGGAGGGTCGGATGACACCGCAAGAGCTCGAGGTGTACTGCCTGGCCAAGCCGGGCGCGTGGCGGGACGAGCCCTGGGAGGGCGACGGCGTGGCGAAGGTCGGCCCGAAGATCTTCGCGTTCCTGGGCACGGAGTCGGTGGGCGTCAAGTGCGCGCGCACCCGGGAGGCCGCCGACGAGTGGCTACAGCGCTACCCCCAGGACGCCTCGGTGATGGCCTACATCGGCCGTTCCGGCTGGAACACACTGCGGCTGCTCGGCAGCATCCCGGATGAGGAGCTGCGCGAGGCGATCGACACCTCCTACGAGCTGGTGGTCAGTGGACTGCCGAAGAAGGACCGCCCGCCCACCGTTGACACACCGCCACGGGACGGCCCGCTGCCACGCGCCACCCACCGTCGGGCACCCGCCGCCGGGCAGCCAGGCAACCGGAACGGATGACGATCCGGGTTGGTGATGAACGGAGCGTGCGGGTCAGCAGACCGGTCGATTAGTCTTCCTGTCACGTGGTCGTGCACGGCGACCGGATCTTCGTGGTCGGCGGCGCCGGAGGAGGACAGTGCCCCGAACGGATCGCGCTCGCCCCGGTCGGAAGGGAGAACACCTGTCCGCCCGCCGGCGGGCGGACAGGCCAACGGCAGGTCGTTTACTCCCACCGCGGTGCGGGGAGGCATCGACCTCGCCGGGCCGTGACCAGGAGCGGGTCGGTGTCAGCCGAATGGAGTGAGGAACACCATGCGCAAGGGCATGCTCGCCGCGGCGGCCGCGTTCGCTGCCAGCCCGCAGGGCCGGCGACTGATCGAGCAGGCGAAGGCATACATCCGCAGCCCGCAGGGCCGGCGCAAGCTCGCTGAGCTGCGGGATCGAGCGTCCGGTCGGCGAGCTGGCCGGCCGGCCAGCCCACCCGACGGCGCCACCTACCCGTGAGTCGCTGGCGCTGAGCCCAGTCAGCCGCACCATTGAGTCCGGAACACCGGTATCCATCACGACCACCTGACCCCGCTCGCCCGCGCCGACCCTCCAGCCGCCCGGGACCCGTCTACCGGCCGCGTCCGTCCTGCGGTACAACCAGTTCATGCGATCGGCCAAGTACCGGCTGGTGACCAGGCTGGAACGGCTGAACAATCGGCTCATGCGGTTCGGGCTGCACCGGGGGATCGCGCCGGCAGCGTTCGCGCTGCTGGAGACGACCGGCCGCCGGTCACACCGGCCGCGCGCTACACCCCGATCGGCAACGGCCTGAACGGTGCGGTGTTCTGGCTCGTCGCCGCGCACGGCACCCAGGCCGACTACGTCCGCAACCTGCAGGCCGACCCCAGAGTCCGGGTGAAGATCGGCCGCAACTGGCGCACCGGGACCGCCGTGCTCCTGCCGGACGACGATCCGGCCGCCCGGTCCCGCACTCTCCCGCACCAGTGGGACGCCGCGATCGGCCGGCTGATGGCCTCCCAGCCACTGACCATCCGGATCGACCTCGACCCACCCGCCCCCGACAGCCGCACCTGATCCCGTCCACCTGATCCCGTAACCCGCGGCCCCGGCCGGCGTGCCGCCCTCCTGGATCTCGCTGACCAGCAGGTCCACCGACGGGCTATGGGTGGAGGGGAGGCGGTGTGTACCGGGCTCCAGGATCTCGGTTGTCCGCGGGGCGGCCTCGGTGCGCTCGGCCGCGGCGGTCAGGGCGGAGTGCTTCCGCCACCCGCCGAGCAGCAGGTCAGGAGATCGCGGCCTGCGCCAGCTCGACGACCTTCTTCTCCACCTCGGGGCTCCACTTCTTCAGCGCGTAGGCCACCGGCCACATGCCACCGTCGTCGAGGTTCGCCGCGTCCTGGAAGCCCAGGGTCGAGTAGCGGTAGTTGAACTTGCCTGCATCCTGGAAGAAGACGACGACCTTGCCGTCCGCGTTCGCGTAGGCGGGCATGCCGTACCAGGTCTTCGGCGACAGCTCGGGGGCGGTCGCGGTCATGGTCATGTGCACGCGCTCGGCAAGCGCACGGTCCGCGGGCGCCATCTCCGCGATCCTGTCGAGGACCGCCTGTAGGCCGTCGGCCTTCTTGGCACCCTTCTTGCCCTCGGCGCGCAGCTCCGCGGCGCGCCCCTTTATCGCAGCACGCTCCTCGACACTGAAGCCATCGGACTCGGTCTTGGCATTCTTCGTGGGCATTCTGGGCTTCCTTCCTTGACTCTCATGGCTCGGCGCCCTGACGGCCTTCCACCCAAAGGCTAGAGCCGGCCAGACCGTGGCGCTTCTCGATTCCTGACCGGATCGGGCCCAGCCCAGGCTGTCGCTGGTGTGATCGGGTTGCTCGGGGGCGAGGGCGGGTAGTTGACGCCGTGGGCGAGTTCGGCGTGGTGGGCGGCCTCGATCAGGCGGGCATGATCGATCCCGCTGGGTCGCGGGGGGGCCGGCGGTGTTTCGGGACGGGCCTCGGGGTGGACGTGCCGGCCGATGCGGTGCGGGACCGCCAGTCCCATCGGCGTCCCGGCAGCCGGGACCTGGAGGCGGGTCAGGTCGAAGGAGTCGAAGACCAGCTCGACCTTCCGGCCGACCAGGGTCGGGGGTGACCTTGGTCGGTGTTGCCATAGATGGTGAGGTTGTCGCGTAGCTCCCAGCATCGGCTCAGCAGGGGGCGGTGTGGTACCCGTTGCAGCGGCAGCGCCGCCAGGTCGGCCAGCGCGAAGCCAGCCCGCCAGGCGTCGAGCGCTCCGGCCCGCGGCCCAACCGCGGAACCAGCAGGTCCGGCAACGTCGGGCCGTGGTCACCCGCCACGGCAGACGGAGGTGGTCAGGCCGGTGGATGGGCGCTGAGCCAGGTCGCGGCTCGGCGCGCCGAGGCACGTGACAGCCAGGCGTCCTGGATCAGTTCGGCGAGCTCTTGGCGGCTGAGCTGGCCGATGTGACTGGCCCGGACCAGCACTGAGAGGTGGCCGTCGAAGTGCGCGGTGGTGAAGAAGGGCGTCGTCTGGTCCTGAACCAGCGCCTGCTTGTCCGCCTCCGTTGGCACCCAGAAGACGATCACGTCGGGGTAACGCTCCCCGGTGTCGGGGTCGACCGCGTCCGGCCGGGGAGTGCGGAAGAAGATGAACGACTTGCCGCCGACCTGGTACACGGGATTGCCCCGCGTCCCGTACGTGACCGTGACGTGCGGCATGCCCAGGGCCAGCTCGTGCACGTCATCGAGTCGCGCGGGCCGACTCCTGCCGTCCGACACGCCCCAAGGGTAAGGCGTGACAGGCCGGTCCTGCCGCCTCGGCGGAATCGTGCCAACGCGACCACGCCCGCACGGCCGTCTCGAGCAGCTGGGACGTGGCTGACCGCTGAGCTCCCCGACTGGCTCGACCATGCCGACCAAGCCACCTGAGACAACCACACCATCCTCGTGCGGTCCCCTACGTTCCATTCCAGGTCAAAGTGCGAAAGATCCAGGAGCTGACGAAGCTCGCCTTTGGCGAACTGAGCCAGCA
>JBKOWA010000011.1:0-4470 GCA_046724155.1 Actinomycetota bacterium | reverse complement strand
CGGACGTTCGGCCCGGTGATGAAGCCGTCGACCGACATCGAGATGTCGGCGTCCACGATAGCCACGCTGTTGTCCTCCTCAGCCAGCGCCGGACCCGGTTCCCCGGTTCCGTTGGGACAGCGCCGGGGACACCCAGTGGGTATGGTAAGCGCGTTCCAACGCGGGCTCGCCGGTCTTGCTGAACCGCAAGGGTCGGCGGTCACGGGTGGCCGCCCGGTAGGCGGTCTGACTCGGCCGCAGGCCCGTGCCCTCGGCCCAGCGGCGAAACAGCCGGAGCGCCGTTCCGAGCTTCTTCAGGTTCGCGGTCGCGCCCTTTTCGAGGTACGGCAACTAGCCACGACGCCACCGTTCGACCTGCGGCGTCGCCAACCAGTCCACGCCGACCAGGATGTCGATCGCGGTGACATACCCACGAGCCGCCAAAGCCGCCTCGCCGGCAGCGGCGATTCGCTTGGCGAGTTTCCGCTCGTTGTCAGGGCTCGCTGCATCCTCCGGCGGCCCTCCAGAACCTCACCGGCAGCGGGCGGCGTCGAACTCGCGGCGGAACGGAAGGCGATCCGGTCCCGACCCGGCAGTGGCCGTGAGCATCGAACCGCTGCGGAGCGTCCGTGACCACCTGTCGGAGTTCGTCGACCGGGTGCAACCCGCTGGCGCATAGCCTAGGCTCTCGTGCCCGCCGGGCGGGCCGGCAGCGGCTCGACGCCGACCGGGCAAGGATTCAGCGCCGCGCTGCCGCTGCATACTGCGCCCGGTCGGCGAGCTTGAGATGCATCGCAGTCTGGTCTACGTCGATGCTGCGCCGGGTGCGGACGTGCTGCCGGCTGACGAGCGACGGTGACCAGCCGCAGATTTGGCGGAGCTGCTGCGCTGTGTCGAAGCGTTGACCTTCGGTTCGACGTCGGGTGTGGACGAGGCCGCCTCATCGCTGGGCGGCATGGCAGTGTCCTTGGGGTCCTCCACGCTACCCACTTCGTCTGCGGGCGCGCCGAAGCCGTAGCGCTCGCGCATCGAGGGGTCCGCCGGGTCGATGGTCCGCTGGCCGGAGGCGGCGAGCCGGGCGTTGACGGCGTCCAGGTTCTCGCGGACCAGTTGCGCCTCGGTGCCTGTGACCTTTCCCCGGTGCGGCGCACCCGCATGTTCCAAGGTCGCGTAGTTGGGCCGGCCGGCACCCCGGCTGGCCGGCACCCTCTCGGCACGCCCGGTCGGTCGGACCGGCGTCGCGCTCCCGAGCAGCTCCTCCATCGGCCGGTCGACGGCCAGCTTGTCGAACGTCGCTGCGTCCAGGATGAGGCGGCGCGGCGGTTCCTCGCCTGCCGGGTGCAGCTCGATGACCGCGACGTCGAGCGCGCCCTTGTCGATGTCCGTCAGCTCGCTGGCCGCTACCTCGAACTCGACGGCGTCACCATCCAGTGCCGGGTGGTCGACGACGACGACGCGAACGACATCCGCGTCGTCGAGGATGGGCTGGGAGCTGAGGTCGCTGAAGTGGATCGTCCGTCGTGTCATGGCTCGCTGCAGGTTCCTCTCATCCGGGTAGTGGCGTGAACGATAGAAGGTGACGCCGCGTAACCAACTCGCGCCGGCATGCCTTGCGGCGCGGTTGGACGTCCGTGGCACAGGTAACAAACACTATCGAACAATAGTTCGACCAAGCCGGCAACACGCCACCGGTTGGGTCCGATGGCCTCCAGACAGCCGCACGGGCCCTTGTCGGAGTCCGCCTCATGGCTGCCGTGCCGATGCACCCGTCGAACCTACCTGGCGGGAAGGCCTGCCTTCGTGGCAAGGCCCAGCGTGGTGGGTGGGCCCAGCGTGGTGGGTGGGCCCAGCGTGGTGGGTGGGCCCAGCGTGGTGGGTGGGCCCAGCGTGGTGGAAAGGCAGAGCGCGCAGCCGAGCACGGTCTTCGCGGCGACCAGCCCCGCCTGCCCGCCGCAGTGGGGGCAGCGGATGTCGGCGAACTCCCCGGCCGGCAGCAGCCAGTCGAGCACCATCGGGTACCGCCGTGCGCCGCGCCGTATGTCGACGGCCTGGCGCAGCACCGGCACCTGGACAAGATGCAGCCGGTACGGCCGGATTTCGTGCCTGGCCTGGAACTTCTCGGCGATCTCGGCGAGCCGGCGGGCCCGCTCCTCGCGAGTGCTGTCGGCCCGGGCGGCCAGCAGCTCCCGGCGGTCGGGCGGCGCCGACGCCCGGCGCTGCTCCAGCGAGGCCAGCGACGCGTCGTAATACTCCTCGGCCCGCCGGCGCTCGGTGTCGTGCGCCTTCGTCACCTGTGCCGCCAGGACCCGCCGACGGCGCAGCGCGGCTGCCTCCAGCGTCTGGTACACCCGCGCCATCCCGGCGCCGATCTCCGCAAGGGAATCGCACCGGGCAACCTGGGTCGCCACCACGCCGCTTGCCAGCCGGGCAATGACCCGGTCCGGAAGGGCCAGCCCGGTGGGCAGGTCGACCCAGCACTCGACCCGCTCCTGGAACCGGTCCTCGGTCGAGACCGCGTAGTTGACCACGGCGCCGGCCCTCAGCACGCCGCGGACCCCGGGCCGCGGCTCGCCGACCGCGTCGATCCGGCCATGGTCGACCGGGAACCGTTCGCGCGCCTTCTCCTGTAACACCGCTGCCGACGGCGGCAGTGAGCGTGGCCTGTCGAGGGTGACGACGCCGACGTCGCCGGACTCCAGCGCCGCCTCGGCAGCCCGGATGACCGCCGGATGGCCGGCGGCGAGAAACGTGGCGCCATCCTCGCGGGCCACGTCAGGGTCACCGGTGACCTGCACCTCGTCAGGAAGCGCGAACTCGGCCGCCAGCCGCGGCGGCAGCACCACCAGCGCGACGTCGCCCGCACCCTCCCACAGCCCGTCCGACCACTCCACGTAGTCAAGCCAGAACCGGAGCCCGCTGTCGGCGCGAATCACGATGCCTCCCACGGTCCCGAGGCAACGCCCACGCCGCTCCGTACCGCCCGCTCGCGCCGCGAACCCTCGTACCCGCTCACGGTCAGTCCTCCCCCACCAGTGCGTCGACCGAGGCCCGGCTGTCCAGGTATTCCTTGCGGGCTCCGGCCAACCGGTCGCCGATCGCCTCCAGCAGCTGCTCGAACTGCTCATCGTCACCGGCGGCGACGAACGCGTCGAAGACGCTGGACTCGAAGTCGAACTCGTCGTCGACCCGGCCGAGGATCATGTCCAGCTCGCCGACCACCAGCTCAAACAGGTTGATCTTCGCTTCCAGCACCCGCAGGATCCGCTGCTCGATGGTGCCGCCGGTGACCAGGTTGGTCAGCAACACATCGCGTTCCTGCCCCACGCGGTGCAGCCGCCCGAGCCGCTGCTCGATCTGCATCGGGTTCCACGGCAGGTCCACGTTCACCATGACGTGGCAGAACTGCAGGTTGCGCCCCTCCCCCGCGGACTCGGTGCTGAGCAGGACAGGCACCTCGTCGCGGAACGCGGCAACGGCCCGCTCCTTCTCCTGGCGCGGCAGGCTGCCGTGATAGACAGCCGCCGGCAGGCCGGCCCGCTCGACCTGGTCGGCCAGCGCCTGCAGGGTGCGCCGGAACGAGGTGAACACCAGCACCTTCTCGCCGCGCTCGACATGCCGGCGCAGCCGGTCGACCAGTACCTGGACCTTCTGCGGGCGCTCCAGCGCCGCTGCCCGCTCGGCCAGGTCGTGCCAGCCGAGCTTGGCCAGCGTTTCCGCCGCAGCCGCCGGACTCGAGCCCGCCAACCGGGCCAGGCCACGCATGACCAGCACCTGCGAGCCGGACGCCGTGCCGACCCGAGCCCGGATCCGGGCCATGAGATCGGCGTAGAGCGCGGCCTCCTGCTGGTGTGGGGCGACCAGCACGGTCTCGGCCAACCGCTGCGGCAGCATCACGGAGACCTCGCTGCGCCGGTGCCGCACCATCACCTCCCGGGTGCGGGCCCGCAGCTCGACGACGTTACGCGGCGTGCGCGGGTTACCCGCCACGCCGGCATACCGCCCGCGGAACTGGGTGGGGGTCCCCAGCAGGCCCGGGGCGACGAGGCTGATCATCTCGTACAGGTCCTGCAGCGTGTTCTCCACCGGGGTCGCGGTGAGCAAGAGCAGGTAGCGCGTACGCAGAGCACGCGCCAGCCGGCCGGACGCGCTGCGCGGGCTGCGCAGCCGGTGTGCCTCGTCCGCGATGACCACGTCCCACTGGCTGCCGGTTAGCACGCTCTTCAGCGGGTCACGGCGGGCGGCGGCAAGGGAGGCAAGCACCACCGGACGATCCAAGGTGGACTTCCAGCCACCGCCTTGCGCGACCGCCGTGGGTAAGCCGAACTTTCGCTCCAACTCCTCCCGCCACTGCTCGACCAGACCGGCCGGGGTGATGACGAGGGCCTGGTCTGCCAGCCCACGCAGCCGTAGCTCGGACAGGATCAGGCCAGCCTCGATGGTCTTGCCCAGCCCGACCTCGTCAGCGAGGATCGCCCGGCCCCGCATCTGGCG
>JBKOWA010000397.1:0-1586 GCA_046724155.1 Actinomycetota bacterium | reverse complement strand
GTGACCGGCATCACCCACGCCTCCGGCCAGGTGCGGCCGGGTGACCTGTATGCGGCGCTGCCCGGCCGCCGAACGCACGGCGCCCGGTTTGCGCGGGAGGCGGTCGCGGCGGGCGCGGTGGCTGTGCTCACCGACCTGGCCGGCCGGCCGTTGACCGTGACCGCCGGGGTGCCGGTGCTCGTGGTGCGCGACCCGCGCGCGGTGCTCGGCGGGCTGGCCGACCAGGTCTACGGCGAGCCGACCGCGGCGCTGACCGTGCTCGGCGTAACCGGGACCAGCGGCAAGACCACCACGGCATACCTGCTCGACGCCGGCCTGGGCGCGGCCGGCCATCGCACCGGGGTGATCGGCACCGTGGAGACCCGGGTCGCCGGCCGGCCGGTGCCCAGCCCGCTCACCACACCGGAGGCCACCGACCTGCACGCCACGTTCGCCGCGATGCGGGAGGCCGGGGTGACCGCGGTGGCGATGGAGGTGTCCAGCCATGCGCTGGAGCTGGGTCGGGTCGGCGGGGTGCGGTTCGCGGTGGGCGGGTTCACCAACCTCTCCCAGGACCACCTGGACTTCCACCCGAGCATGGAGGAGTACTTCGCGGCCAAGCGCCGGCTCTTCGACGGTCGGTGCGGGGCCGATGTGGTCAACTTCGACGACGTGTACGGCCGGCGGCTGGTCCGGCCCGGCACGGTCACGGTCTCCGCGGCCGGCGACCCGGCAGCTGCGTGGCGGGTGTCCGATCTGGGCAGCGCGCCGGGCGGCGGGTCGAGCTTCGTGGTGCACGGTCCGGGCGGGTTCCGTTCCGCGGCCTCGGTCCGGCTGCCGGGCCCGTACAACGTGGCGAACGCGCTGCTCGCGGTCGCCATGCTGGCCGCCGCCGGGGTGGACCCCGCGGTGGCGCTGCCCGCGCTGTCCGGGGTGCGGGTGCCCGGCCGGATGGAGCGGGTCGAGGCGGGTCAGCCGTACCTGGCGATCGTGGACTACGCGCACAAGCCGGACGCGGTCACCGCCGCGCTGGCCGCGCTGCGCCCGCTGACCAAGGGCCGGCTGATCGTGGTGCTCGGCTGCGGCGGCGACCGGGACCGCGGCAAGCGGCCGCTGATGGGCGCTGCCGCGGCCCGCGGCGCGGATCTGGTGGTGGTCACCGACGACAACCCGCGCAGCGAGGATCCGGCGGCGATCCGGGCCGAGATGGCGGAGGGGGTGCGTTCGGTGCGGAGTTCCGGCCCCGGCGTCGAGGCCGGCTGGTTGGAGGTGGGTGACCGGGCCGAGGCGATCGCCGAGGCGGTACGCCTTGCCGGCCCGGGCGACACCGTGCTGGTGGCCGGCAAGGGGCATGAGCAGGGTCAGGAGGTGGCCGGCGTGGTGCACCCGTTCGACGACCGGGTGGTCCTCCAGTTGGCGATCGGACAGGCGGCGCATTGATCCCGTTGAGCATCGGCGAGCTCGCCGGCCTGGTCGGCGGCAGCCCGTGCGACGTGCCGGACCCGGCTGCGGTGGTCAGCGGTCCGGTCGAGTTCGACTCCCGTCGGGTCGGTCCGGGTGGGCTGTTCGTGGCGCTGGCCGGCGAGCACGCCGACGGCCACGACTAC
>JBKOWA010000592.1:0-1736 GCA_046724155.1 Actinomycetota bacterium | reverse complement strand
GGTGGGCGGCCTCCAGCACGTCCTGAATCAGTCCTCAGTGGACAGCGGGCCCCAGCCGCCGCCGCCGGGGGTCACGAGCGTGACGACCTCCCCGGAGGCCAGCCGGCGGGTGACCTTCGCCGGCAACGCTTCGGCGTCCGGCCCGAGCAGGTTGCGGCCGACCGCGCCAGGCTGTCCGCCTCGGACGCCGGACGGCGGGTGCCGGCGGCGGTCGGTGAGCAGCGACACCGTCGCCGGCTCCAGCACCCGGACCGAGCGGACCACGCCGTCGCCGCCGCGGTGGGTGCCGGCGCCGCCGCTGCCGCGGGCCAGCTCGTAGCGCTCCACCCGCATCGGGTACTCCAGCTCCAGCGCCTCGACCGGGGTGTTCAACGTGTTGGTCATGCCGACGTGCACCCCGCTCGGGCCGGGGCCGGCGCTGGAGGCGCCCTGCCCGCCGGCGACCGTCTCGTAGTAGGTCCAGCCGCGGCCGCCGATCACCACATTGTTCATCGTGCCCTGGCCGGCGGCCGGCACGTCCGCGGCGGCGGCCAGCGCGGCCAGCACGGTGTCGGCGACCCGCTGGCTGGTCTCCACGTTGCCGGCCACCACCGCGTGCGGCGGCAGGGCGTTCACCAGCGAGCCGGGCGGGGCGACGATCTCCAGCGGCGCGTAGGTGCCGGCGTTCGCCGGGACGTCCTCGGGCAGCAGCACCCGCAGCGCGAAGTAGCAGGCCGAGCGGGTCACCGCGAGCGGGCAGTTCACGTTGCCGGCCACCGCGCCCGCGGTGCCGGTCAGGTCGACCCGCATCCGGTCGCCGTCGATGGTCACCGCGACCTCGATCGGGATGTCGTCGTCGGTGGTCCCGTCGCCCTCGATCTCGCCGCTGGCCTGGTACGTCCCGTCCGGCAGCGCCCGCAGCGCCTCCCGGGTGCGGCGCTCGCTGTAGGCGAGCACCTCGTCGTAGGCGGCGAGCAGGGTGTCCAGCCCGTGCCGGGCCGCCAGCTCGGCCAGCCGCCGGCCGGCCAGCTGGTTGGCGGCGATCTGGGCCCGGAAGTCGCCGCGGCGCAGCCGGGGGGTGCGGGAGTTGGCCAGCAGCAGGGCGAACAGGTCCTCCTCCAGCCGCCCGGCCCGGACCAGCCGCACCGGCGGGATGATCAGCCCCTCCTGCCACAGGTCGCGGCTGTCACTGGGCATCGAGCCGGGCACCATGCCACCGATGTCGGAGTGGTGCGCCCGGGTCACCGCGTAGCCGACCAGCCGGCCCTCGATGCCGACCGGGGAGACCAGGGTGATGTCGGTCAGGTGGGTGCCGCCGGTGTACGGGTCGTTCAGCGCGAACACGTCGCCCGGCCGGCCGCCGCGGGCCATCACCGCGGCCACCGCCTCCGGCATCGCGCCGAGGTGCACCGGGATGTGCTCGGCCTGGGCGACCATCCGCCCGGCCGCGTCGAAGATCGCGGCCGAGCAGTCCTGGCGTTCCTTGATGTTGGAGGAGTACGCGCTGCGGACCAGCACCGTGCCCATCTCCGCGGCCACCCCCTCCAGCGCGCCGCGCAGCACCGACAGCGTCACCGGGTCGAGCCGCTGCGGGGCACCCGGCCCCGCCGATCCAGCCGGCCCTGGTGAGGCGGCCGGCACGAGCGGATCGGCCTGGTCGGGCAACGCAGGCGGCGCGACCGGATCGGCCGACCTAGGCGGTGGGGGTTCCGCGGCCTGGTCGGGTGGCGTGGGCGGTACGGCTGGCACGGCGGGCC
>JBKOWA010000043.1:0-4401 GCA_046724155.1 Actinomycetota bacterium | reverse complement strand
AGCAACGAGTCTCGTGGGCTCGGAGATGTGTATAAGAGACAGGCAGCCACCGCACCGGGGTGGTCCGCCGCAGCCAGCCGAAGGCGGCCGTGTACACCAGGTAGAGCTGCTCCTCCAGGGCCAGGCTCCAGGTCACCATCAGCCAGCCGGGCGGGATCAGCGTGCCGGCCAGCACCGACAGGTGCACCACGACCAGCACCGGTACCGGGGTCCTCGCGTCGGTGAACCCCCACCGCGGGTGCGGCCAGGGCTGCCCGGCCAGTGCTGCGACCAGCGCCACCGCGCCGGCCAGCAGCAGGGCGGCGTAGCAGGTGGGATGCAGCCGCAGGAACCGGCGGCGCAGGAACGCCCCGGCCCGGAACGGCGCGCCGGCCGCCATCCGCAGGTGGATGGAGAACCCGGACAGCACCAGGAACAGGCTCACCCCGAGGAAACCGGCGGCGTGCAGCTCGCGCAGCCAGGCCAGCCAGGGCGAACGGTTCACCAGCGGGCCGATGTCCAGGTGGTGCGCGAGCACGAGCAGCACCGCAACCGCCCGCAGGGCGTCCACCGCTCGCGATCTTCGCACCGGCTCGACCCTACCGAACCGGGCTGCTCCGCTCATCCCGAGTCGCCACGGCCGGTGCCCGGGCCGCGTACCGTGTCGTCCCGGCGGTGTCCTCGGCCAGGTCGTCGCCGCGCTCCGGCTCACTCGCAGCGGCCGGCCGGTGCGCCCGTTCGGCCGCCCATCGAGGGCCCGTTTGCCGCCCTTTCGGGCTGCATGCCGCGCGGAGGGGCGCCGGTCGCCGCGCCGGTGACATGATGGCGCCGGGCCCGTGGCCTCAGCGCAGCGGGGCGGTTGGCCGGGCGTCACGGCGAGGGAGCGAGCAGCTGTTCGGGCACGGAGCTGGTCGATGAGTGAGGAGTTGCACGTGGCCGACACGCTTCAGCTGGGTGACAGCGGACCCGAGGTGGCAGCGCTCCAGCAGCAGCTCGCCGGTCTGGGCTACCAGCTCGAGGTCACCAGCAGCTACGACGACTACACCTACGAGGCGGTCAAGAGCTACCAGCAGTACTGCGGCGTCGATGTCACCGGGATCGCGGACCCGAACACCCTCTCCTACCTGGAGGCGCACGCCAGCACCGCAGCGCTGGGCACCTATGAGCAGGGCACCTATGACCAGTCCGGGTACGACTAGCCCGGCACGGCTCTCCATCCGCAGACCCGGGACCGTATCCGCAGTGACGGAGAACACCGTTGCCCCGTGGCCGGGAATGGAACACCCGGTTCCCGGGAGGCGGGCGCTCGGCGGATCGGTCGCGCCAGCTCGGCACACCACCGTTCGCCTTCGGGGTGTAGAGGCAGGAGACGGCCGGGGCGGACAGCCTGTTCTGGACAAGCAGCACCCTGGCGTGTTGCACCGTGCCGCGTTGCACCGTGCCGTGTTGCACAGTGCCGTGGGCCCTGACCTGGCCGCTGTCCGAACTGTAGTCGGGGCCTCCTCCGGTGGCGCCGGAGCCGGACTGGCCGGCCATCCGGCCGGGCCTCCACAGCGACCCCAAGGCAACCGGATATGGTCCACGAGGTGGCCACCCTGACGCTTCCCGCCCCGACATACAGCCTGGAGCGGACCACCCTCGGCAACGGGCTGCGGGTGCTGTTCTCGCCTGACCGCAGCGCGCCGGTGGTGGGCCTCGCGGTTTACTACGACGTCGGCATGCGGTCGGAGCCGCAGGGCCGCACCGGCTTCGCGCACCTGTTCGAACACCTGATGTTCCAGGGCTCGGCCAGCCTGGAAAAGCTCGCCCACTTCCGCTACGTGCAGTCCTCCGGCGGTACGTTCAACGGCAGCACACACCTGGACTACACCAACTACTTCGAGGTCCTGCCGAGCAATGCCCTGGAACGCGGGCTCTTTCTGGAGGCGGACCGGATGCGCGCCCCTACCATCACCGAGGAGAACCTGGCAAACCAGATCTCGGTGGTCAAAGAGGAGATCCGGGTCAACGTCCGGAACCGCCCGTTCGGCGGCTTCCCGTGGCTGGTGATGCCGCCCGTCCTGTTCGAGACGTTCCCGAACGCGCACGACGGCTACGGCTCCTTCGAGGACCTGGAGGCGGCCACCGTAGACGACGCCTGGCAGTTCTTCGACCGGTACTACGCGCCGGCGAACGCGCTACTGTGCGTGGTCGGCGACTTCGTCCCGGAGTCGGCCGCCGAGCTGGTGGAGCGGCACTTCGCGGACATCCCGGCGCGGCCCGCGCCGCAGCGGCCGGACTTCGCCGAACCGGCGCTGAGTGCGGAACGCCGCACGTCGGTGACCGACCCGCTGGCGCCGAACCCGGCGATCGCGATCGGCTGGCGGGTGCCCGACCCGAACGGTGAGCTGGCGGCGTACCTGCCGTATGTGGTGCTCGCCGAGCTGCTGGCCGACGGCGACGCGGCCCGCCTGCGCCAGCGGCTGGTCCGCCGCGACCGGGTGGCCACCGAGCTGCACGCGTACCTGAGTTTCCTCGGCGACCCGTTCGATGTGCGCGACCCCACCGAGTTCCTGATCCAGGTGCATCACCCGCGCGAGGTCGCCGCGGACGCCGCGCTGTCCGCGGTGGACGACGAGCTGTCCCGGGTGGCCGCCGACGGGCTGCGGCCCGGCGAGCTGGAACGGGTCCAGGCCAGGATCGCCGCCCAGCTGCTGCGTGAGCTGGACGGTGTGCTGGGCCGGACGTTGGCACTGGCCGCGCTGGAGCAGGTGCACGGCCGGGCCGAGCTGCTGTTCGAGCTGCCCGGGCTGGTCGGCGCGGTCACCGCCGACCAGGTGGCCGCCGCTGCCTCGACGCTCACTCCTGGCCGGCGGGCCGTGGTGGAGCTGGTCGCGGCCGGTGCCAGGTGACCGGCGGGATGGACGTGGCCGGCCGGCCCGGTGCCGGTGCCGAGCGGCGGCCGGTGCCCCCGCTCGGCCCCCCACCGAAGGCGAAACAGCCGTCCACGGCCGAGCGGGTGCTGGACAGCGGGCTGCGGCTGGTGGCGGTGCGGCGGCCCGGGGTGCCCCTGGTCGAGCTGCGGCTGCGGATCCCGCTCGGCGGCACCGCGCCGACGCACCGGGGCCGTGCCTCGCTGCTCGGCGAGTCGCTGCTGACCGGCACCGCCCGGCACAGCCAGGTGGAGCTGGCCGAGTCGATCCAGGCGCTCGGCGGGTACCTGTCCTGCTCGGTCGACCCGGATCGGCTGCTGGTCGCCGGTGCGGTGCTCAAGAGCGGGCTGGCGGACCTGATCTGCCTGCTCACCGAGGTGCTCACCGAGGCCGCCTACCCGGCCCGGGAGGTGGCCCTGGAGCGCGACCGGATGGTGCAGAACCTGGCCGTCGCCCGGTCCCAGCCGGCCGTGCTGGCCCGGGAGGCGCTGCGCCGTCAGCTGTACGGCAACCATCCGTACGGCCGGGAGATCCCCGAGCCGGAGCTGGTCGGGGCGGTCACGGCGGCCCAGCTCCGCCGGCTGCACGCCGACCGGGTCATCCCGTCCGGCTCGGTGTTGGTACTGGTCGGAGACCTGACACCGGCGCGGACGATCGACCGGGTGGGCACCGCCCTGGAGCAGTGGCAGGCCGGCGGGCGGCCGCGGGAGCTGCCCAGCCTGCCCGGGGTGGTCCCCGGGCCGCCGCTGCTGGTGCACCGGGCCGGCTCCGTGCAGTCCTCCATCCGCCTCGGAGGCCGGGCGCCGGGCCGCGCCGACCCGGACTACCCGGCGCTGCACCTGGCGAACCTCATCTTCGGCGGCTACTTCTCCTCCCGCCTGGTGGAGAACATCCGCGAGGACAAGGGCTACACCTACTCCGCCCACAGCCGGATCGAGCACGCCACCGCCGGTTCCACCCTGGTCGTGGATGCCGACGTGGCGAACGAGGTGACCGCGCCGGCGCTGGTGGAGATCGGCTACGAGCTGGCGCGGATCGCCACCGTGCCGCCGTCGGAGCAGGAGCTGGCGGACGTCCGGCAGTACGCGACCGGCACACTCGCGCTGTCCATCGCCAGCCAGGCCGGTCTGGCGTCGATGCTGTCCGCGCTGGCCGGTACCGGGCTCGGCCTGAACTGGCTGCGCGAGTACCCGGGCAAGCTGGCCAAGGTCAGCCTGCAGCAGGCGTTCGAGGCGGCCTGCCGGTGGCTGGCGCCGGCCGGCCTGGCGACGGTTATCCTCGGCGACCTGGAGCAGATCGCGGCCCCCCTGCGGGTGCTCGGACCGTTCCAGCAGGAGTAGCCGGACCGTTCCAGCAGGAGTAGTGGGTGGAGCTGACCCAGCGGCCGACGTTGTCCCGGGGGGTCCACGACCGGGCCGCGCACCGGCGTACCGACCGGGCCTGGCTGGCCGGCGCCTGGCCGAAGAGCCTGGTCCTGCCGGTCAGCCCGGACGGCACGGCTCCCGTGCTG
>JBKOWA010000605.1:0-2605 GCA_046724155.1 Actinomycetota bacterium | reverse complement strand
CCCGGGTGCCGCCCGGCCAGCGCGGCCAGCAGCTGCGCCACGTAGCGCCCGACGCCGGTGCGCGCCCCGAGCAGCGGCGTCGCGTCCAGCCCGACCCGCAACCCCGGCCCGCTCAACGCTTCGTCACCAGCCAGCGCTCCAGCTCCTTCCGGGAGACGCTGGCATGCCGGGCGCCGGCCCGGCGACGCCGCAGCATCGCAGGCAGCAGCCGCAGGTAGGACAGCATGATCCGGCCCCGCAGCAGGTGCGGGCGCAGCGTCGGGCGGCGGCGCTGGGCGGCTCCCTCGCGCACCGCCCGCGCCAGCATCGACGCGCTGGTCAGCGGGTAGCGGGCCACCGCGGCCAGCGCCAGCCGGGCGGTGGCGTTCTTGGTCAGCATCAGCAGCCGGTTGCGGTCCACGTGGAACACCCAGTGCGGCGACCACTCCCTGCTGGACGCGGAGTGGATGTGCCGGAGCACGCCGGCCGGCTCGTACCGGATCTTCCAGCCGCGGGCCCGCAGCCGCCAGGACAGGTCGGTGTCCTCGTAGTACATGAAGAAGTCGTCGTCGAACCAGCCGACCTGGCGACCGGCCGCGGTGCGCAGCGCCATCCCGTTGCCGCAGCCGCTGAACACCTCGGCCGGCTGGTCGTACTGGCCGAGGTCCACCTCCTGGAAGCCGCGGTCCGCGCCGTAGCCGGAGGTGAGCACGATCCCGCCGACGTTGTTGACCACGTCCACCAGTGGCGTGCCCTCGGGCAGCACGAGCACCACCTCGGTGCCGGCCGCGCCGGCCGTCCCGGTCACGGACACCCCGGCGCCGGCGATCTCGACCGGCTTGTCGGTCTCCGCGGCCACCCAGAAGGTGATCTTGGTGACGGCGGCCAGGTCACCGGGCTCGTCCTGGCCCGGGACCAGCAGCTCGCCCGCCGGCATGGTCCACCGGAACCGGCCGCCGCCGGCGCCCTCCGGGCCGAACGCCACCTTCTCCCACAGCACCTTGTCGGTCACGTCCCGGCCGTTGACGTCCACCCGGTACACCCGGGCGCCGAGCTGCCGCGGGTCGTGCGGGCCGGGGGAGAAGCCGGGCGTGCGCCAGCTCAGCCGGACGAACCGCGGCCGGAAGAGCACCTTGCCGCCCACCGCGGCCAGCCGGTCGTCGGCGTCCAGCGCGGCCAGCATGGCGCGCAGCCAGCCCGGCTCGGGGACCGCGTCGTTGTTCAGCAGCACCGCGTACTCGGTGCCGACCCGGCGCAGCACCAGGTTGTTGCCTCCGGCGAACCCGGTGTTGGTCGGGCTGGCGACCACCTCCACCCAGGGGTACTCCCGGGCCAGCAGCTCCAGCGACCCGTCGCGCGAGGCGTTGTCGACCACGACGGTGCGGAAGGCGTCCGCGGGCAGGTCCTGGGCGCGCAGGCCCGCCAGGCAGGCGGGCAGCAGGTGCGCCCCGTCGTAGTTGACGATCACGACCGTCGCGCGGGGCTCAGCCATCCGGGTCCGGCTTCCGGGCCATCACGCACACCCTCCATTGTCCAAACCCATCCGGCGGGCCGGCCGCCGGACCCTCCTCCGGCCGCGACCGGAGGCCGGCCAGCCGCACCACCCGGCCGACCTCCTCGCCGAGCGCGGTTGCCCGGCACGTCCGGGAACTCCAGACCCGTCGGTCGGCCCCGCGCTCACTGCGGACGGCTGCCCATCCTGATGCCGTCGTAGATTCCGCGAAGATAGCGCCGCCGGGCGCCCGGGCCGGCCCGCAGGAGCAGGTTGTACGGCGCGCGGACGCAGAACTGCGCTGTGACGAACATGAACCGGCGCCAGCCCCGCAGGTTGCGGCGGGCGAAGTAGAACGCGTTTCTCGCCACGTAGTAGGCGGCGACGCGGGACAGTCGGTTGGTGCCGGCCGGTCCGGTGCTGGCTGATTTCTTGTGGTAGATCACGCTGTCCGGCACGACGTAGTTCTGCTTGCCCGCCATGGTCATGCGGTAGCACCAGTCGCTGTCCTCGTAGTAGGCGAAGTAGGCCGGGTCGAACTCGCCGACCTCGGCGATCACCTCGGCGCTGACCAGCAGGCAGCACCCGGCCACGTACTCGGTGGTGTACGGCGCGAGCCGCCGGTACTCCTGGCTGCCCCGGCCCTTTCCGCACGCAACAGCGAAACCGGTGCCGATCGAGATGCGCCCGCCGGCGAACCAGACCCGGTCGCTGTCGTAGTAGGTCATGAGCGGCCCCACGGCGCCGGCATCCGAGGTGGCGGTGTAGAAGTCGACGAGCTTGTCCAGGAAGTCCGGCTCCACGGTCGTGTCATTGTTGAGCAGCAGAACGTATTCACAGCCCTGGCCGAGTGCGGCCGAGATGCCGACGTTGCATCCACCGGTGAACCCGAGGTTGGTGTCCTGGGGCAGCACCTCGCACCAGGGGTACTCCTTGGCCAGAATGGTCGCCTGGTCGTCCTTCGAGGCGTTGTCCACCACGAGCACGCGGTAGTTGTCGTAGCTGAGGTGCGCCAGCGAGTCCAGGCACTCACGGGTGTCGTCGATGCCGTTCCAGTTCAGCGTCACGATGCCCACGCTGGGCCGCCGGATTCCGGCCTCGCTCATCGCCGCCTCATTCCAGTCAGCACCACGC
>JBKOWA010000569.1:0-1732 GCA_046724155.1 Actinomycetota bacterium | reverse complement strand
TACTCGTACTGCTGGGCTTCCTGCTCCTGGTCGACCTGCTCGTGATGGTCGGCCGGGCCGTCGACAGCCGCCGTGCCACCGACCGCAGCGACTGGGCCGGTCGGGATCCGACCCACTGGCTGCAGCACACCCCGTAGCCCCGGGGCCGCCGCCTCGCGGCGGTCCGGTCGATGCTGCCGTGACCCGGGCACCAGCGCTCGTCCAGCGGGATCCGGCGGCGTTGTGCTTGAATCGAGTCCGCGACGACGCCCGGGACCATCCCCCGGGTACGACAACTGAAGAATCGCAACGCTCATCCAGAGGGGCAGAGGGATACGGCCCGACGAAGCCCCGGCAACCATCGTGCGTCATCCGCCGCAGCCGGCGAGCGAGCACGACAGGTGCCAAGTCCGTCCCACCCGGTGTGGGAAAGATGAGGGAGGCTCCGTGACACTGCTCGAATCGCGCTCCGCCAGCGGCGTCGTACCCTGCCCGGCCGACCGGCTGGTCTGCCGGAACTGCGGTGCGACCTACCCGCTGGGCCCGCAGCACGCCTGCTACGAGTGCTTCGGTCCGCTGGACATCGGTTACGACGAGGCGTTGCTGCTGGGGGTCACCCGGGCGCAGGTCGAGGCCGGTCCGGCCAACCTCTGGCGGTACGCCGGGCTGCTGCCGGCAGGCCAGGACCCCGCGGCCCGGGTGACGCTCAACCCGGGCTGGACGCCGCTGGTGCGCGCCGACCTGCTGGCCGCCGAGCTGGGCATGCGCCAGGTGTGGGTGAAGGACGACTCGGCCAACCCGACCCATTCGTTCAAGGACCGGGTGGTCTCGGTGGCGCTTTCCGCCGCCCGGCAGCTCGGCTTCGAGCGGTTCGCCTGCGCCTCCACCGGCAACCTGGCCCACTCGGTGGCCGCCCACTCGGCCGCGGCCGGCGTGCCGTCGGTGGTGTTCGTGCCGGCCGACCTGGAGTCCGGCAAGATCGTCACCACCGCGGTGTACGGCGGCTCGCTGGTGGCCATCGACGGCTCCTACGACGACGTCAACCGGCTGTGTTCGGAGCTGCTGGAGACCGACGAGTTCGAGCGCACCGCGTTCGTCAACGTCAACGTCCGGCCGTACTACGCCGAGGGCTCCAAGACCCTCGGGTACGAGGTGGCGGAGCAGCTCGGCTGGCGGCTGCCCGCGCAGGTGGTGGTGCCGATGGCTTCCGGCTGCCTGCTCACCAAGATCGACAAGGCGTTCGGCGAGCTGCGCCGGGCGGGCCTGGTGGAGGGCGGGCCGGTCCGGGTGTTCGGCGCCCAGTCCGCCGGCTGCAACCCGATCTCGGCCGCCTACGCCGCCGGGGTGGACGAGGTGCAGCCGGTCAAGCCCACCGGCATCGCCAAGTCGCTGAACATCGGGGACCCGGCGGACGGCTCGTACGCGCTGGAGGTGGTGCGCCGCACCGGCGGGGCGATCGCCGACGTGACCGACGACGAGATCCGCGACGGCATCGCGCTGCTGGCCCGCACCACCGGGATCTTCGCCGAGACGGCGGGCGGCGTGACGGTCGCGGTGCTGCGCGCCCTGCTGGCCGCCGGCGCGCTCGACCCGGACGCGGAGACGGTGGTCTTCAACACCGGGGAGGGCCTGAAGACCCTCGACGCGATGGCCGGCCGGGCGGTGCCGACCCACACCATCGCGCCGTCGCTGCGTTCGGCCCGGGAGGCCGGCCTGCGCTAGCGCCGGCGGCGTGGTCGGCACCGGCGGTGCC
>JBKOWA010000439.1:0-18278 GCA_046724155.1 Actinomycetota bacterium | reverse complement strand
GAGCAGGGCGGCCCGGCCGAGGTCGGCCGGCTGGGCGGAACCGTCGGCGGCAGCGGCAGCCCCGGCACCGACCGGCCCGGAGCCCGGTGCCGCTGCCGGCGGGTCAACGGACACGGCGTACCTCCCCGTCGAACACGTCGTACCGGGCGCCCTGCAGCTCCTCCGGCACGTCGGCAGCCACCGCCGCGGTGATCAGCACCTGCTCCGCCTTGCCGGCCAGCGCCGCGAGCCGGGACCGCCGGGCGGAGTCCAGCTCGGCGAACACGTCGTCCAGGATCAGCACCGGCTCGCCCCCGTCCGCCTCGAGCAGCTGGAACGCGGCCAGCTTGACCGCGAGGGCCACCGACCAGGACTCGCCGTGGCTGGCGTACCCCTTGGCCGGCAGCTCACCGACCAGCAGCTCGACGTCGTCGCGGTGCGGGCCGACCAGGGTCACCCCGCGCTCGGTCTCGGCCGGCCGCAGCCGGGCCAGCTCCGCCAGCAGCGCCGCGGCCAGCACCTCCGGGTCCGGGCCGGCCCCGGAGTCGACCTCTGCGACCGGCGGCAGCGCAGGGCCGACCGAGCTGAGGTAGCGCAGGCCGGCGGCGCCACCGCCGGCCACCTCCGCGTAGGACCGCTCCAGGTAGGGGCGGAGCGCGGTCACCAGCTCGATCCGGCCGGCCAGCAGCTGCGCGCCATGGCGGGCGAGGTGGTCGTCCCACACGTCCAGGGTGCGCAGGTCGCCGGCGGCGGTGCCGGCTCTGGGACCGGCCCGGCGAGCCAGCCCGGCCGTCTTCAGCAGCGTGTTGCGCTGCCTGAGAGCGCGCTCGTAGTCGGCCCGGACCGCGGCGTACCGGGGCGTGCGGACGACCAGCAGCTCATCCAGGAACCGGCGGCGCTCGGCCGGGTCGCCCCGGACGATGGCCAGGTCCTCGGGGGCGAACAGCACGGTGCGCAGCACCCCGAGCACCTCGCGGGCTCTGGGCAGCGGGGACCGGTTGAGCCTGGCCCGGTTGGCCTTGCCCGGGTTGATCTCCAGCTCGACCAGCAGCTCCCGCCCGTCGCGTACCACCGCGGTGCGTACCACGGCGCGCGGCGTCCCGTGCCGGACCAGCGGCGCGTCGCTGGCCACCCGGTGGCTGGCCAGCGTCCCGGCGTAGCCGATCGCCTCGACCAGGTTGGTCTTGCCCTGGCCGTTCGGTCCCACCAGCACGCTGGGCCCGGGCTCGAACCCGACCTCGGCCGCCGGCCAGCTCCGGTAGTCGGTCAGCGACAGGTGCCGGACGTACATGAGGCACTAACCGCGGGCGGCCGGGTGCGTCTCGTCGCCGCCGGTGGTGTGCCGCTTCTCCTCGTGCTTCTCGGTCTCGGCCAGCACGGCGTGGCCGCCGAACTGGTTACGCAGCGCGGCCACCACCTTCATCGCCGGCGAGTCCTGCTGCCGGGAGGCGAACCGGGCGAACAGCGCAGCCGAGATGACCGGCATCGGCACCGCGTTGTCGATCGCCGCCTCGACCGTCCACCGGCCCTCGCCGGAGTCCTCGGCCCAGCCGCGCACCTGCTCCAGCTTCGGGTCGGCCTCCAGCGCGCGCACCATCAGGTCCAGCAGCCAGGACCGGATGACGGTGCCCTCCCGCCACGACGTGAACGTGCCGGTGACGTTCTCCACCAGCGGGTGCGCCGCGAGCAGCTCGTAGCCCTCGGCGTACGCCTGCATCATCCCGTACTCGATGCCGTTGTGGACCATCTTGGTGAAATGCCCGGCGCCGACCGGCCCGGCGTGCACGAACCCGTAGTCGCCTTCCGGCTTGAGCACCTCGAAGACCGGCATCATCCGCCGCACGTACCTCGGGTCGCCGCCGACCATCAGCGCGTAGCCGTTCTGCAGGCCCCACACCCCGCCGGACACCCCGATGTCGAGGTAGCCGATCTCGGACTCGGCCAGCAGTGCGGCGTGCACCGCGTCGTCGGTGAACTTCGAGTTGCCGCCATCGATGACCAGGTCGTCCGGCGCCAGCAGCTGGCCCAGCCGTTCGATGGTCTGCCGGGTCGGATCACCGGCCGGCACCATCACCCAGATGTTGCGTGGCGGGCGCAGCCGCTCGACCAGTCCCTCCAGGTTGGACACGTCCCGCGGGGCGGCCTCCGACCGGTCGTACCCCACCACCTCGTGGCCGCCGCGCCGCAGCCGCTCGGCCATGTTGCCGCCCATCTTGCCGAGCCCGATCAGACCGATCTGCACGGTGACCCCCTTTCCATCGACCCGTGATCTCACCCGGCCATCGTCGCACCGCCAGGTCAGGGGCGCGTCAAGGCTGCCCTGGCTCAGCCGGGCAGCCGCACCGGCATGATCAGGTACCGGTAGTCGGAGGCGGAGTCCTTGCCGGTGAGCACCGCGGGCTTGATCGAGGTGGTGAAACGGAACACCGCGGTCTCGGTGTCCAGCGCGCCGAGCCCGTCCAGCAGGTAGCCGGGATTGAACGCGACCGCCATCAGCTCACCGCTGACGGAGACCTCCAGCTGCTCCTCGGCCCGGCCCTCGTCGTCCCCGCCGGCGGACAGGGTGACGCCGCCGTCGGCGAACTCCAGCCGCACCGGCGTGCCGCGCTCGGCGACCAGCGCGACCCGCTTGACGGCCTCGACCAGCGGCCCGACCGGCACCTCCACCTCGGCCGCGAACTCGGTCGGCCACAGCTTCTCGTACGGCGGGAACTGCACGTCCAGCAGCCGGGTGGTGGTGCGCCGGCTGGCCGGCCCGGACCGGCTGGCGCCCCCGGAGAAGCCGATGATCCCCTCGCCGGTGCCGGTGGACGACAGCGCCAGGGTCACCTGCGGACCGCCGGCCAGCGTCTTCGCGGTGGCATCCAGCGTGCGCGCCGGGATCAACGCCACCTGCGAGACGCCGTCCTGCTCCGGCTTCCAGGCCAGCTCACGGGCGGCCAGCCGGTAGCGGTCGGTGGCGGCCAGCGTGATCCGGTCGCCGTCGATCTCCAGCCGGACGCCGGTCAGCATCGGCAGCGTGTCGTCCTTGCCGGCCGCGATGGCCACCTGGGCGACGGCGTGCGCGAACTCCTCGCTGTCCACGGTGCCGGCGGTGGTCGGCATCATCGGCAACGTCGGGTAGTCCTCCACCGGCATGGTCGGCAGGGTGAAGCGGGCCGTCCCGCAGGCGATGGTCACCCGGGCGCCCTCGACCGCGACGTCCACCGGATGCGGTGGCAGGGCCTTGGCGATGTCGGCCAACAGCCGGCCGCTGACCAGCGCCCGGCCGGCGCTGCCGGTGTGCACCTCGATGGTGACCTGGGTGGACACCTCGTAGTCGAAGCCGGACACCGACAGGGTGCCGCCGTCTGTCTCCAGCAACAGCCCGGCCAGTACCGGGACCGCCGGCCGCGGGGGGAGTGCCCGCGCCGTCCAGGCGACCGCATCCGCGAGGGCGTCCCGCTCGACCCGGAACCTCATCGTCTGTTCGCCTCCTGCTCGGCATGCTGGCGGGGAGATGACCGTACCGGTCCGACCCTGTCTGCCGGTCGGACCCTGTCTGTCCGTTGGACCCTGTCTGTCTGTCCTGGCCTACTGCTCTTGTCGTTGTCCTGTGAGATGAAGCTTCCAGTCATCGTCTTCGGGCCTGTGCATGCTGTGGACAGCGGCCGTTGTCCCAGCTCAACGGTGTACTGCTGCGGTGTACAGGGTGTGGGTCGAGCCGGTGGGTACGGAGTACCACAGGTGGACGACAGCGGAACCCGGTCCGCCGCCCACAAGGCCGTCCGCAGCTGGCCATGGTTTGTCCACAGAGTTCTCCCCAGGTTGTGTACAGCACGTACGGACCCGGTCACGGGGTGGCCCGTCCCGGTGGCTGGAGCGGGGTCAGCTGATGTGGGCTTGGCCGGAGCCGGGTCGCCGGGGTGCGGGCCGACCGCTGCGGTGTTCGCGGGTTCGCTCGGTGGTCTCATCGGCGGGACCGCTGCTTGATCCGGTTGGTCAGCTCGGTGACCTGGTTGTAGATGGACCGGCGTTCGGCCATCAACGAGCGGATCTTGCGGTCGGCGTGGATGACTGTGGTGTGGTCCCGGCCGCCGAAGGCATGCCCGATCTTGGGCAGCGACAGGTCGGTCAGCTCCCGGCACAGGTACATCGCGATCTGCCGGGCGGTGACCAGCCCCCGGCTGCGCGAGGAGCTGCACAGGTCCTCGACGCTGACGCTGAAGTACTCGGCGCAGGTGGCCATGATCGTGCTGGCGGTGATCTCGGGGCGCTCCGACTCCGGGAACAGGTCCTTCAGCACGATCTCGGCCAGCGCCAGGTCGACCCCCTGCCGGTTCAGTGACGCGAACGCGGTGACCCGGATCAGCGCCCCCTCGAGTTCGCGGATGTTCGACTGGATCTTGCTGGCGATGAACTCCAGCACCTCCGGCGGCGCGTTCAGCCGTTCCTGGGCGGCCTTCTTGCGCAGGATCGCGATCCGGGTCTCCAGGTCGGGCGCCTGCACGTCGGTGATCAGGCCCCACTCGAACCGGGTGCGCAACCGGTCCTCCAGGGTCACCAGCTGCTTGGGGGGCCGGTCGGAGGTGATCACGATCTGCTTGCTGGCGTTGTGCAGCGTGTTGAACGTGTGGAAGAACTCCTCCTGGGTGCGCTCGGCCCGCTCCAGGAACTGGATGTCGTCGATCAGCAGCACGTCCAGGTCCCGGTAGCGCCGCTGGAACGCCTGCATCTTGTCGTCCCGCAGCGAGTTGATGAAGTCGTTGGTGAACTCCTCGGAGCTGACGTACCGCACCCGTACCTGGGGGAACAGCCCCTGGCTGTAGTGCCCGATGGCGTGCAGCAGGTGGGTCTTGCCGAGCCCGGACTCGCCATAGATGAACAGCGGGTTGTACGCCTTGGCCGGTGCCTCGGCCACCGCGACCGCGGCGGCATTCGCGAACCGGTTGCTGGAGCCGATGACGAACGTGTCGAAGGTGTACTTCTTGTTCAGCCGGGACTGCTCCCCGGACGGGCGGGCCGCGGTGCCGGTCGCCGGCTCTGCCGCCCAGCTCCGTTCCGCGAACGGCTCCGCCTGGGTGGTCGGATGCTGGCCGTCCAGCGGCGTCAGCCCGGGGCGGTCGTCCGGGCGGACGGTGACCGCGATGCGGATCTCCCGGCCGAGCGCGGCGGACAGCGCGCGGGTGAGCTGCGGCCGCAGCCTGGTCTCCAGCACGTCCTTGGCGAACTCGTTGGGTGCCGCCAGCAGCGCGGTGTCCTCCACCAGACCCAGCGGCCGGGTCAACCGGAGGAACGCGCGGTGCTGGGGGCTGACCGCGCTGTCAGCGAGGCTGTCGACCGCGCTTCCCCACACCGATTCGAGGTCGGGATCGTCCCGCACCGCTGCTCCTCCCGGGCCGCGACGGCGGGTGTCTCCCCGCCGTCTGTCCACAGCGCTGTCCACACCCTGTGCACATCCGCGATCCGGCTCGATCCGGCCACGGCGCGGCCAGCCGGGGGAAGTCCGGTGCGCGGGACGCTTACACCAGGCGCCAGCCGCTCAACACGTTGTCCACAGGCTATCCATACCCGGCTCGACGCGTGCGGGCGATGCCGAGGTCTGGCCCGGTTGCCGGCCGGCGGCTCGCCGGGTCGGGTCGTGGACCTGCGGTTTGACCTGCCCCGGCCGGCTTTCGTACCGTTGTTGGATCTGACGTTTTCTCGCTAGGCCGGGTGACCGGCCGTCGCCCCGCTGGTTGCGGCGAAGCGAGGTCCCCGAAACCGTGATGGAGCCCGACCGTGAGCAAGCGCACCTTCCAGCCGAACAACCGCCGCCGTGCCCGTACGCACGGTTTCCGGCTGCGGATGCGTACCCGCGCGGGACGCGCCATCCTCGCAGCCCGGCGTCGCAAGGGCCGCGGCAAGCTCTCGGCCTGACGGACCGTACGGTGCTGCCGGCTGCCGTGCGGATGAGGCGGAGCGACGACTTCGCCCGTGCGGTACGCCGGGGGCGCCGGGCCGGACGAGGGTCCCTCGTCGTGCACTACCTGCCACCCGAGCCGTCCCCCGCGGGGGATGGCGGTGACCCGCTGGTCGGCTTCGTGGTCGGCCGGGCGGTCGGTGGCTCGGTCCAGCGCCACCGGGTGACCCGGCAGCTGCGCCATCTCGTGCGGGCCCGGCTGGACCGGCTGCCGGGGGGCTCCCGGACGGTCGTGCGGGCGCTCCCGGCGGCGCACGGGCGGCACGCTGCCGAGCTGGCCGCCGACCTCGATGCCGCACTCGGTGCGCTGCTGCGCGGGGTGCGCCGGTGACCGGGTCACGGCGCCGCCGGGCGGTCAGGCTGCTGGTCGCGCCGATCCGTGCATATCAGCGGTACATCAGCCCCACCCGCTTGCCGACCTGCCGCTACCACCCCACCTGCAGCGCCTACGCCGTGGAGGCCCTGGAGCGGCACGGCGCCGTACGTGGCGGCTGGCTCGCCCTCCGGCGCCTGCTGCGCTGCCACCCCTGGCATGCTGGAGGGCACGATCCCGTGCCGACGACCGTTGGTCGACACGGTGCCCGCCCGGGACTGACCGAGCCCGATTCCCGTCAGGAGTCTCCCGTTGCTTGACTGGCTGTATACGGCCATCTCCTGGGTCCTGCTGCGCTGGCACGACCTGTTCTCGACGTTCCTGCCCAAGGACGGCGGGGTGTCCTGGGCGCTGTCGATCATGTTCCTGGTCATCACACTGCGCGTGCTGATGTTCCGGTTCTTCGTCAAGCAGGTGAAGACCCAGCGCGCCATGCAGGAGCTGCAGCCGAAGATGCAGGCGCTGCGGCAGAAGTACAAGGACGACCGGCAGACGCTGTCCAAGGAGATCATGGCGCTGCAGCAGGAAGCCGGCGTGAACATGCTGGCCGGCTGCCTGCCGATCCTGCTGCAGGCGCCGGTGTTCCTCTCGCTGTTCCACGTGCTGAAGTTGATCGGCTCGGGTCCGGGGGCCTTGGCGGAGTACGGCTGGGAGCCGGACGAGATCACCGGTGCCTCGAATGCCAAGCTGTTCGGTGCCCCGATCGCCGCCTCGTTCAACACTCCGGTCAGCACGCTGGAACACCTGGGCGGCAGCCAGACGGCCACCCGGATCGTGACCCTGGTGCTGATCGTCTGCATGGTCGCCGCCACGTACCTCACCCAGCGCATGATCATGAACCGGTCGGTGACCCAGCTGGACGCGCAGCAGGCGATGATCCAGAAGCTGATGCTGTACGGCATGCCGGCCAGCCTGTTCGTCTCCGGCTTCTTCTTCCCCGTGGGCATCCTGCTGTACTGGTTCACCAACAACCTCTGGACCCTCGGCCAGCAGTTCTACATCCTGCGCCGGATGCCGATGAAGACGCCGACCGGCGCGGAGAAGAAGCCGACGGTGGACCCGAAGCTGCTCGCCCCGAAACCCGGTGCGAAGCCGCTGCACCCGAAGAGCCGCCGGACGCAGAGCACCGACCGCCCGGCCGTGCAGCCCGGCGATGGCGCGGCCACCGGCGAGGCCCAGCAGCCGGACCGGGTGAGTGGCGATGGTGCCGGCGGGTCGGCGGGCGTGGCGAAGTCCGTCCCGGGCAAGGCGGCCCCGGGCAAGGCGACCTCGGCACGGACTCCTGCGAAGAAGGCCGACCCGAACAAGGCGCCTTCCGCCGGCCCGGCCAAGGCGACTTCAGCCGGGGGGGACGGCAGCAGCGCCGGCACCCGGCAGAGCGGCGGCACGGACGGTGCCCGCGGCGGATCGACGAACGGCGGGCAGACCAAACGCACACCGGCGAGATCCGGCGGCAACCGCCCGAGGAGCGGGAAGAAGCGCCGACGCTGAGCCGCCAACCCCAGACCTGCCCCGCAACCGTGGGGCCTCGTTCCGGAGAAGTGAGACGTGACCGACATCTCCCCCGCAGCGACTGACCAGGTAGCGCCCGAGGTAGCGCCCGACGCGCCGGTCGACGAGGAGCTGCTCGTCCAGGAGGGCGACATCGCCGGTGACTACCTGGAGCGCCTGCTCGACATCGTGGACTACGACGGCGACATCGATCTCGACGTCGAGGGTGACCGGGCGATCGTGGCCGTCATCGGTGGCGATCTGCAGCAGCTGGTCGGGCCGAACGGCGCCACCCTGGAGGCGTTGCAGGAGCTGACCCGGCTCGCCGTGCAACAGCGGACCGGGCAGCGCAGCCGCTTGATGCTGGATATCGACGGGTACCGGGTGCGGCGTCGCGCGGAGCTGTCCGCCCTCGCGAAGACGACGGCGTACAAGGTGCTCGACTCCGGTGCCCCGGTCCGGCTGGCGCCGATGAACCCGTTCGAACGCAAGGTCGTGCACGATGTGATCAGTGCGATCGAGGGCGTGCAGAGCGAGTCCGAGGGCGAGGAACCTCAGCGCCGCGTCGTGGTCTCGGCCGCCTGATCCCACCGTCTAGAGCCTGTTGGCAAACCCTGCTGGCGGCGCCCGGGGCGCCCCGACTCCCGAGATGGCACGTCCCGTGGTCGATGTACTGCGGCGCGTGCCATCTCCCGTTTAGGGCCCATGACTGACCAGAACCTGCTGCCTGTCCCGCCTCCGGTCGCACTCGAGGTGTTCGGCGAGGCGCTCCCCCGGGCCGTCGCCTACGCCGAGAAGCTCGCCACGGACGGGGTGATCCGCGGGCTGATCGGACCACACGAGGTGCCGCGCCTGTGGGAGCGGCACCTGCTCAACTGCGCCGTCCTCGGTGAGCTGATAGATCCGGGGCTCGCCGTCGTCGATGTCGGGTCGGGTGCCGGGTTGCCCGGTATCGTGCTCGCGATAGTTCGGCCCGATCTGCGGGTCACCTTGCTCGAGCCGCTTGCTCGCCGGGTCGCCTTTCTCGAGGAGTGCCGAGCCGCCTTGGAACTGGCCAACCTGACCGTGCTGCGGGGCCGGGCCGAGGATCCGGCAACGCTGCCGGCGGTCGGTGGTACGGACGTGGTGACCGCCCGGGCGGTGGCTCCGCTGGGCCGGCTCGTCCGCTGGTGCCTCCCGCTGCTCCGTGCCGGGGGCCGGCTCCTCGCGGTCAAGGGCGAGTCGGCGAGTGCGGAGGTCGCGGCGTACCGGCAGGAGATCGGGCGTTGTGATGGCGGCAGCGTGGTCGTGCGGCGATGTGGGGACGGGATGCTCCAGCGGCCGACGATCGTGGTCGAAGTCGTCCGCAGGCAAGAGAGAAGAACGGAGGGGCGCAGACGATGACACGGGCAGCCGAACAGCGACCGGCCGAGGTGGGACGGGCGACGAGAGACGCGGGGATGGCCAAGGCAGGCCGTGGTGCCGGACTTAGTTGGCCGCCACCGCACGTCGATGCGCGAATCTCCGGCCGAACCGGGCAAGATGGAGATTGCGCCGCGGAGCACGCCAATGCTCGGGCCGGTCGCGCTCTGTCGGGCGAAAAGAGGGGCGGGCTACGCCGATGAATGACGAGGACCCGGACAACATCGACCCCAGCACGGTACGGATCCGCAAGGTGCTGGATGACGTTGTTTCACGTGAAACCACCGACCAGTCGAACCTCCCGGCGCCGGAGCTCGATGTTTCACGTGAAACCTTCGCGGACACCCCGATCGCAGCCGAGGCCGCCCGTGCCGTTCGGGTGCTCAACCCCGCGGGCAACACCTTCCCCCGGCCCTCGCACCGGCGAGTGATCACGGTCGCCAACCAGAAGGGTGGGGTGGGTAAGACCACCTCCACGGTGAACCTCGCTGTCGCCCTGGCGATGCACGGCTCCCGAGTCCTGGTCGTCGACCTCGACCCGCAGGGCAACGCGAGCACCGGCCTGGGGGTGGAGCATCGCTCCGGCATGCCGTCCGTCTACGAGGTGCTGCTCGGTGAGCGAACCCTGGCCGAGCTCGCGGCGCCGGTCGAGGCTGCGCCGGCCCTGTGGTGCGTGCCCGCCACGATCGACCTGGCCGGTGCGGAGATCGAGCTGGTCTCGATGGTCGCCCGGGAGTCCCGCCTGCGTAGGGCGATCGAGGCGTTCGATCATCCGATCGACTACATCTTCATCGACTGCCCGCCCTCGCTCGGCCTGCTCACGGTCAACGCCCTCGTCGCAGCGGACGAGGTGCTGATCCCCATCCAGTGCGAGTACTACGCGCTCGAGGGTCTGGGTCAGCTCCTGCGCAACATCGAACTCGTCCAGGCCCACCTGAACAACGGGGTCCGGATCTCGACGATCCTGCTCACCATGTACGACGCGCGGACCAGGCTGGCGGACCAGGTTGCTCAGGAGGTGCGTGGGCACTTCGGCGATCTGGTGCTGGAGTCGGTCGTGCCACGGAGTGTGCGGGTGTCCGAGGCGCCGGGGTACGGCCAGTCCGTGCTGACCTATGATCCTGGCTCGCGTGGCGCGATCACCTACCTCGACGCGGCGAGGGAGATCGCGGAGCGTGGGGTGGCGGTGGCAACAGAACAGCGGCAGGAAACAGCGCGGCCCGAAACAGCGCGGCCCGAAACAGCGCGGCCCGAAACAGCGCGGCCCGAAACAGCGCGGCATGGAACAGCGCCGTGGACGGAGGAGGGCGCATGAGCGCCACGCGACGCGGGGGGCTCGGCAAAGGGCTGGGCGCACTCATCCCCACCGGCCCGGCAGCCAGCACCGCTGGCGCGGGTACGGCCGCGGTGCTGCCGGTGGTCGGGGGGGCGGTGGCCCTGGATGCACCGTCACCGGCGGCCGTTCCGGGCGCCGCGTTCCGGGAGGTCCCGGTCGACGCCATCCGGCCGAACCCTCGCCAGCCCCGCCAGGTCTTCGACGATGAGACCCTCCAGGAGTTGGCGAGCTCGATCGAGGCCGTGGGAATGCTGCAGCCGGTCGTGGTCCGCGAGACTGGTCCCGCCGAGTACGAGCTGGTGATGGGTGAGCGCCGCTGGCGCGCCGCCCGGCTGGCCGGCCTGGACCGGATCCCGGCCATCGTGCGGGACACCGCGGACGATGCGATGCTGCGCGATGCACTGATGGAGAACTTGCACCGGCAGCAGCTCAACCCGCTGGAGGAGGCGGCTGCCTACCAGCAGTTGTTGGCCGAGTTCGGCGCGACGCATGAAGAGCTGGCCCGGAAGATCAGCCGGAGCCGATCACAGGTGACCAACACGATCCGGCTGCTCAACCTCTCGGTACCCGTGCAGCGCCGGGTCGCCGCCGGCGTGCTGTCCGCCGGGCATGCCCGCGCGCTGCTCGCTCTGGAGGATCAGGACCAGCAGGACGCGCTGGCCGCTCGGATCGTGGCCGAAGGGCTGTCGGTACGGGCGACCGAGGAACTGGTCGCACTGGCCCTGGCCGGCCATTCCTCGGAGCCCACCGGGAGCCGCGGGAAGCGCGCTCCCCGGTTCACCGCACCCGGCGTCAACGACCTCGCGGACCGGTTGTCCGATGCATTCGACACCCGGGTGAAGGTGGAGCTCGGCCGCCGCAAGGGCAAGATCGTCGTGGAGTTCGGCTCGGTGGACGACCTCGAGCGGATCGTGTCGCTGATGGCGCCCACCGTCACCAAGCAGCCCGGCATGCCTCCTACCCATTGAGAATCGGTCGGGATCGGTCGGTGTACCCAGAGAGCAGCCGCACATGACACCGCTCATCGCCGCACCTCTCATCGGCACGGCCGAGCTCGCCGCCGCGCTCGCCGGTCCCCACCGCCCGGTGCTCCTCGACGTGCGGTGGCGTCTGGGTGGCCCGCCCGGCCTGGAGACCTACCGGGCCGGCCACTTGCCGGGCGCTCACTACCTCGACCTCGATCGCGAGCTGGCCGGACCTCCTGGCGCGGCCGGCCGGCACCCGCTACCTGTCGGGGAAGTGTTCGCGGTCGCCATGTCCCGGGCCGGCGTGCACTGCGAACGGGATGTCGTTGTCTACGACGACGCCGACGGGACCGTCGCGGCGCGGGCGTGGTGGTTGCTGCGCTGGTTCGGGCACCCGCGGGTCCGGCTGCTGGATGGCGGTTACCGGGCCTGGCAGGAGGCCGGCTATCCGGTGACCACGCGGCCGCCCGCGACCGAACCCGCCGACTTCGTACCGGTCCCCGGCGGGATGCCCGTGCTGGACGCGGCGACCGCCGCCCTGGTGGCGCGGCGGGGGCTGTTGCTGGATGCCCGGGCGGCAGAGCGGTACCGCGGTGAGATCGAGCCGATCGACCCGGTGGCCGGGCACATCCCCGGCGCGCTGAGCGCGCCGACCACGGACAACCTGGGTTCGGACGGCCGGTTCCGGCCGGTCATCGAGCTGAGTGTGCGGTTCGCCGCCCTCGGGGTGCGTCCGGGTGTCGAGGTGGCGACCTACTGCGGGTCCGGCGTCACTGCCGCACACCAGATCCTCGCCCTTGAACTCCTCGGCCTCCGCGCCGCGCTGTACCCCGGGTCGTGGAGCGAATGGGCGGCCGACCCTACCCGTCCGGTAGCCACCGGCCCTGACCCGGGCTGATTCCGCCACCGACCCGTACCCCTCGACGACGGCGCTTTCGCCAGCCTCCGCTGCCCGCACCTCGTCCTGCCCGCACCCCCGCCCACCCGGGGGGCCGAACCCCGTTTACCAACTTAGCCGCCCGGGAGGGGTGTCAATAGGCCTTATGTGGGAGTTGTGGACAACCCGGCAGCCTGTGGACGGCCATGTGACAGGGTGCCGGCAGGTGGTCAGGCGGACGTCGTGACCGCCGCGCGCTGTGCCGCCCGGCGCAGCATCGACGCGCACACCTTGCCCAGGTCGAGCCCGGCGGCTGCTACCGCCATCGGCAGCATCGAGGTCTCGGTCATCCCCGGAGCCACGTTCACCTCCAGGAAGTGAACCTCTCCGTCGGGCGTCACGATCGCGTCCGTACGGGACAGGTCGCGCAGCCCCAGCACCTGATGGGCCCGTTCCGCCAGGTGGGCCGCCCGCGCCGCGACGGTGGCATCCAGCCGCGCCGGGGTGTGGTACGTCGTCATCCCGGCGGTGTACCGCGCGGCGTAGTCGAACACGCCGCTCGACGCGACGATCTCGACCGCCGGCAGGGCCCGGGGCCGGTCGACACCGTCGAGGACCGAGATCGCCAGCTCAGCTCCGGCCACGAACCGCTCGACCAGCGCGGTGTCACCGTATGCGAAGCAGCCGACCATGGCGGCCGGCAGGTCCTCCACCGCATCCACCCGGTGCGCTCCGAGCGCCGACCCGCCCTGGGCCGGCTTCACCATCAGCGGCAGCCCCAGCCGGGCCACGATCCGGTCCAGCACCACCTGCGCGCCCAGTTCGCGGAACACCGACTGCGGCAGCGCCACCCAGTCCGGCGTCGGAATCCCGGCACCGCGCACCGCGGCCTTTGCGTTGGGCTTGTCCCAGGCAACCCGGCAGGAGTTCGGGGTGGACCCCACGTACGGCACGCCGATCAGGTCGAGGACGCTGCGGAGCGCGCCGTCCTCGCCGGCGCCGCCGTGCAGGGCGATGAAGACCGCGTCCGGCCGGGATGCGGCCAGCGTGTCAATGAGCGCGGTGTCGGTGTCGAGGATCGGAGCCTCCACGCCCACCTGCCGCAGCGCATCGGCCACCCGGCGCCCCGACCGCTGCGAGACCTCCCGCTCGAAGGTCAGCCCTCCGGCCAGGATCACGGCACTCACGTCGCCTGCTCCACCTCTCATGTATGCATCTTGGCAGGGCCGGCCGACCCTCGCCGGTTGCCCCGCCCGCAGCCGGGTAGCCTTCCGCCAACACGTACCGGCGGCCCCCGCGACAACCCCTCGGGAGAGGTCATGAGAATCGTCCGCGCGCTCTGCTTTGCCGCCTTGCCGGCAGCCGGGGCGCTCCTGGTTGCCGGTTGCTCGAAGACGACCACCGGCACCGGGACCATGAGCACCAGCAGCCCCGGTGCCACGGCCACCGGCACGGCCGGTAGCGGTCTGGAGTCGCTCAGCGCCACGGAGATCGTCGCCAAGTCCAAGCAGGCGCTCCTCGACGCCAAGTCTGTCCGGGTCAAGGGCACGATCGTGGAGGAGGGCCAGCAGCTCGCGCTCGACATGCGGATTTCCGAGGGGGACAAAGAGGGCGTCATCAAGACCCCCCAGGGCAGCCTGAAGGTCGTCGTCGTGAACGGGACATCCTACATCCAGCCGGACGACGCGTTCTGGAAGACATTCGGCGGCAGCGATCCGGCGGTGCTGCGGCTGCTCTCCGGGAAGTGGATCAAGCCCAAGGCCGGCGACGCGGACTGGAAGGAGTTCCTCCAGCTGTTCGACTTCTCCGGCTTCGCCTCGCAGGTCCTCACCCCCGATGGCACGGTGACGAAGGACGGCACCAAGACCATCAACGGCATCCCGGCGATCGGGATCGTCGACACCGGTGCCGATGCCGGCATCCTGTGGGTGGCCACCAGCGGCCCGGCGTACCCGCTGCTGGTCGAGCCGAAGGGCTCCAACTCCAAGGAAGGCTCCGTGACCTTCAGCGAGTTCGGCGAGCCGGTAACCGCCACCGCGCCGCCGGCCAGCCAGATCGTGGACCTCGGCAAGGTCGGCGGCTGACCGGATCCTCAGGCGAGGTCCGGCCCGGGAGCATCCGCCGACGCGTTGTGCCGCTCGGTGGCCTGCCATGAGCCGGTGCCGCCCATGAACGTCAAGCGAAGCTCGATCTCTTCCTCGACCACACCAGCCAGCCGGCGGATGCCCTCCCGGATCCGGTCCGGCGTGGGGAAGCAGTACGACAGCCGCATGTCCTGCCGGCCCTGCCCGTCCGCGTAGAACCCGATGCCCGGCACGTATGCCACCCGGGCATGCAGCCCGCGCGGCTGCATCACCTTCGAGTCGAGCCCGTCGGGCAGCGTAAGCCAGACGTAGAAGCCGCCCTCCGGTCTGGTCCACCGGCACCCGGCCGGCATCATCGCGTCGAGTGCCTCGAGCATCGCGTCGCGCCGTTCCCGGTAGATCTCCTGGAAGACCTTGACCTGCTCGAGCCACGGCTGGGTGCGCAGGTACTCCGCGACCGCGAACTGGTTGTATGTCGGCGGGCACAGCACCTGGGCCTCACTGACCAGCACCAGCTTCTCCCGGACCGCATGCGGCGCCAGCACCCAGCCGACCCGCAGGCCCGGCGCGAACGTCTTGGAGAACGACCCGAGGTAGATCACCCGGTCGCTGTCGAAGGACCGCAGCGCCGGCCTGGGCTCGCCGGAGAAGCCGAGCAGTCCGTACGGGTTGTCCTCGAGCACCAGCAGGTCGTAGCGCTCGGCGATGGCCAGGATCTCGGTACGCCGGTCCAGGGCCAGGGTCACCCCGCCGGGGTTGTGGTAGTTGGGCACCGTGTAGAGGAACTTGGCCCGCCGTCCGCCGGCCCGCAGCCGCTCGAGCTGGGAGCTGAGCGCGGCCGGCACCAGGCCGTCGCCGTCCATCGGGACGTGCACCACCTCGGCCTCGGACGCGGCGAACGTGCCCAGCGCACCCACATACGACGGGCCCTCGGCGAGCACGATGTCTCCGGGGTCGAGGAAGACCCGGCTGACGATGTCCAGCGCCTGCTGCGAGCCGACCGTGACCACAACGTCGTCCGGTGAGCCGCTGACGCCCTCCAGCGCCATGACGTCGCAGATCCGCTCGCGTAAGCCGAGGTAGCCCTGTCCCGGGCCGTACTGCAGGGTGGCCGCGCCGCTGCCGGAGACCAACTCGCCCATCATCGAACCGACCGCGTCCATGGGCAGCGCCGGCAGGTACGGCATGCCGCCGGCCAGCGACACCACCTCCGGCCGGCTGGCCACGGCGAACAGTGCCCGGATCTCGGATGCCGCCATGCCGTGGGTGCGGCTGGCATAGCGGTCGGTGTACGGGTCGAGGCTGTTGCCGCTCACGTAAGTCTCCAGAAGATCGGTGATTCCGGGCAGTCTATCGAGGGCTGGCTACCGGCCACCTCTGGTTAAGCCGTACGATCCGGTTGGACCGACGTTGTCAGGTAGCACGTTGTCAGGTAGCAGAGTGCTGCACGCGGGGAGGCACGGCTTGTCGCGACGGCTCGCGAACGTGACCCTGGACAACCTCGACGACCTGCCGACGCGGTGCCGGCGCTGCGTCTTCTGGGAGCTGGCCCCGGTTCACCGCGAGCGGGCCGAGGAGACCGGTGACGCCGCCCTGGAAAAAGAGGCATGGGTCTCCTCGGTGCTGCTGGAATGGGGTTCCTGCGGCAAGATCATGTATGTGGACGGGGTGGCCGCTGGCTACGTGCTGTACGCGCATCCGCGGTACGTGCCAAGGTCGGTGGCATTTCCCACCAGCCCGGTCAGCGCGGACGCGGCGCTGCTCATGACGGCGCAGGTCCGTTCGGAGTTCGTCGGCGGCGGGCTTGGTCGCGTGCTGGTCCAGGGCATGGCCAAGGACCTCATCCGGCGCGGTCTGAAGGCGATCGAGGCGTTCGGTGATCTCGCCTGGGCCCGCCCGGCCTGCGTGCTGCCCGCCGAGTACCTGCTCGCGGTCGGCTTCAAGACGGTGCGACCGCACCCGAGGTACCCGCGGCTGCGGCTGGAGCTGAAGGGTGTGGTGTCCTGGCGCGAGGACGTCGAGTACGCCCTGGAGCGGCTGTTCGGCTCGGTGTCGGCGCCGGACGTCGCGCTGCGACCGGTTTGACCCGTGCCCGGTCCGGGCTGGCCGGGCCGGGCACCGCCCGTCGCGCTCGGGTCTATCTCGACGGTCGATGAGAGGGTGCGCGGGCAGCGGCACTGGCAACGCGGCTCGGAGACGTCGCCGGCGCCACGGTCGGCATCCGGTAGGTGCCGGTCGGCGGGTCGATGTCCTCCGGAAAGTACAGCCGCTGGATGGCGACCAGCATCGCCTCCGCCGCGACGTCCCGGAAAGCCGGGTTGGCCAGCCGGGCGGCGTCGGCCGCGTTGGTCAGGTATCCCAGGTCCACCCGGACGGCCGGCATCCGGGTGCGGCGTAGCAGCTCCCAGGTCTTGGCGTGCGTCCGGCAGTCCAGCATGCCGGTGCGTGCCACCAGTTCCCGGTGCACCAGGCCGGCCAGCTTCTCCCCTATGGTCGAGGTCACTCCGGAGCCGGTGCCGAAGTGGTATGTGGCCACCCCGCAGGCCGCCGGGTTCGGGTGGCTGTCCAGGTGCAGGGACAGCAGCAGGTCGGCACCCGTGGCGTTGCCGAACTCGGCCCGCTCGGCCTCGGTGCGGGTGACGTCCCGGCCGCGGGTCAGGTACGGCGTCACCCCGTGCGCCGCCAGCCGGCCCTCCAGCCGGGTCGCCAGATCCCATACCAGGTCGGCCTCCACCAACGCGCCGACAACCTCGCCGGGGTCGGTGCCGCCGTGACTCGGGTCGATCACCACCTGCTTGCCGAGCAGCTGCGGGCCGGCCGCCGCCACCACCATGCTCTCCCGCAGGAACTGCGGGCGCCCGCCCACCACCTTGCGGCCGAGCTGCCGCAGCGCCCGGAGGGTGAGCGGCCCGCACTGGCCATCCGGCACCAGGCCGTAGTCGCGCTGGAACTGCCGCAGCGCCGACTCGGTACGCTCGCCGAACCCCCCGTCGGCGTACCCGGCGTCGTAGCCCAGCTCGAGCAGCCGCTCCTGCAGGGTGGTCACGTCGTCGCCGACCATCGGACGGGCGGCGGCGTAGTGCAGCAGCCGGTCCCCGAGCCGCCACCGGGCCTCGGTGATCGCCCGGTAGGTGTCCGGACCGACGATTCCGTCGACGTACAGGCCGCGTTGCTGCTGGAACGCCTGTACCGCCCGCTCGCAGGCGCTGGTGAACGCGGCCAGCCGCGGATCCGCGGGGGACGGCTCGTCCAGCAGCCCGATCGCGGTCAACGCCGCGCGTACCTCGGCGACCTCGGGACCGACGTCACCGCGGCGGATCAACTGCATCTCATCCCCTCTGCGCTGCCCCCGATCGGGCGTCATTCTTCCCTATGGAAGAACGAGACCCGGCACCGCGGGTCGCGCGGTGCCCGGTCCGTGGGATGCCGGTTCTAGAGCCTGTTGGCAACCCCTGCTGGCGGCGCCCCCGGCGCCCAGACGACGACCGGCTGCGTTGTCGTCGTCGCCGATACAACAGCGGTATCGGCTCCTCCTCCGCCTTGCCGGATCGCCGCCTGGATCACCGGGTGCATCCACCGAGGGATTGCCAACAGTCTCAGCTGATCCACTCCGACAGGTCGGCCAGCAGGGCCCCCTTCGGCTTGGCGCCGACGATCGACTTGACGAGCTCGCCACCCTTGAACACGGACATGTTCGGGATCGCCATGATCTGGTACTGCTGGGTGACCTTCGGGTTCTCGTCGATGTTCAGCTTCGCGACGGTGATCTCGTCCGGGTGTGCCTCGGCGATCTCGTCGAGGACGGGAGCGACCATGCGGCATGGGCCGCAC
>JBKOWA010000241.1:0-2179 GCA_046724155.1 Actinomycetota bacterium | reverse complement strand
CGGGTGGCCTGCTCGTCGGCGCCGTGCTTGCCGGCGTCGGGGCCTGCAGCCGGACCGGGCCGGTGCCGCCCCGCACCCCGACGTCGGCGGCGACCACCACGCCCCCGGTCGGTCCCGGTCCCACGCCGACCGAGTCGGTGGTGACCGGCTCGGTCACGCCGACCCCCACGGCCACCCCGCTGCGGATCACCGACGACCAGATGGCCAAGGTGCTCATCACGCCGGGCGACCTGCCGGCCGGCTACCAGGTGGACCCGTACGTCAGCCCGGACACCGCGGTGGGCCTGCCGCCGGGTTGCCCGGTGCTGGACACCTTCGCAGCGGTGCTGACCGCGGCCCCGGTGCGGGCGGCCCGCGGGTTCGTCGGCGGCGAAATGGTGCCGTTGCTCGACGAGCGGGTCGCGGTGCTGCCGGGACGGGCGCCGGACCTGATGGCGCAGCTGGCCCGGGTCGGCAGCGCCTGCCGCACGTTCGACAGCCGGGACGCCGACGGGGTCGTCGTGCGGTTCGCCGTGACCCACCTTGCGCTGACCGCGCCGGGCGTGGAGGTGATCGGGCTGAGCCTGGCCGGCCGCCCGCCGCGGGGCGGCCTGGTGGTCACCCAGACGGTCGCGCTGCGTCGCGGCGATGTCGTCGTGCTGTTCGTGCACAGTGGCCTGGACCGGCTGGACGTGGCGGTGCTGCAGGCCGGGCTGGACCGCGCGGCGCAGACGCTGAGCCGGTTCTGAACGGTCGCACGGCGGGGAATCCTGCGCGGGCGTGGTGCGTCCCGCGTCCGCCTTGGTGGGGCGAGCCCGGTGCCCGGCGCTGGCCATGGCGTGGGCCGGAGAATGGAACGACCCCCGGGCCTGCTCCGCGCAGCTGTGTCCGTGCGGCACAGCTCCGCACGGTGCAGGGACAGCACGGGCCGGCTGGACAAAGCCGGCGGCTCGGGGGCCGGGTGACTGACTGGATTACGCGCGCCGCCAATCCACGAACGGCGTTCCGTACCGGGAAAAGCGGTTAACGGACAGCCACCTCACGTGTCCTATGACTATTCAATCTAGGATCACCTCCTTCCCGTGTACTACGCACGCTACGTGCCGCGGCCGGGCTGGGGCAACCGTTTTGGCTGATGTGCGGCGGCAACCGCTTTGGGTGGTCCGCGGCCACCGATGGCGGCGCCATCCCCCGGCGACCGCGCTGCCGCCGGCCGGCGCACCCCGGCCGGCGCACCCCGGCCGTCCTTCGCGTCACAGCACCACCGGTGGCGTCGCCCTATCATCGTGGGGTGGCCGGTGCTGAGCTTGAGCGGGAACTACGCGCCCGCGGCTACCGCCTCACGCCGCAACGCCAGCTCGTGCTGGACGCGGTGCGCCGGCTCGGCCACTCCACGCCGGACGCACTGGCCACCGAGGTGCAGCGCATCGCCCCGGCGGTCAACATCACCACCATCTACCGCACCCTGGAGCTGCTCGAGCAGCTCGGTCTGGTGCGGCACGCCCACCTCGACCACGGCGCCCCCACGTACCATCCGGCCGAGGACGAGCACGTGCACCTGGTCTGCCGGTCCTGCGGCAACGTGACCGAGGAGTCCGCCGGGCTGGTCGCCGGCCTGGTGCAGCGGCTGGCCGAGGAGCGGGCGTTCACGGTGGACGTCGGCCACCTCACCATCTTCGGGAAGTGCGGCCGGTGCCGGGGCTGATCTCGCCGCTGCTGGCCCGACCCGGTGCGGTGCCCGGCGAGGGCGCCGACGCCGTGGTGCCGGCCCACTACGGCGACCCGATGCGCGAGCAGCGGGCGCTGGCCGACGGTGCCGGGTGGGTGGACCGCAGCCACCGCGGCGTGCTGGCGGTGCCCGGCGTGGACCGGCTGAGCTGGCTGCACGACGTGACCAGCCAGCACCTGCGGGACCGGGGCGACGGCGAGGGCACCGAGGCGCTGGTGCTGTCCCCGCACGGCCACGTCGAGCATCACGCCGTGGTGGCCGAGCTGGGCGGCACCACCTGGCTGGACGTCGAGCCCGGCACCGCGCCCGGGCTGCTGGCTTACCTTGCGTCGATGCGCTTCCTGCTGCGGGTCGAGCCCCGGGACGCCACCGCGGAATGGGCGGTGCTCACCCTGGTCGGCCCGCAGGTGCCCGAGGTGCTCAGTCACCTCGGCGTGGTCGAGCCGCCGCAGCGGTACCGGGTCGTCAGCC
>JBKOWA010000150.1:0-5546 GCA_046724155.1 Actinomycetota bacterium | reverse complement strand
GACCGCCGGCCCGATCCCTCTGCCAACGTTTGTCTAGGGGTGCTGGCGTTCAAGAAGGGTAACCTGGCCTCCGCCGAGTATCATCTCAAGAAGTCGACCACCCTCGATCCCTATCACGGAAGTCATACCGATCTTGGCGCTCTGTACACACAGATGGGCAGGTACAAGGAGGCACAGGTAGAGCTGGACAAGGCCATTGCGCGTGACTGGAATGACAGCGTGGCGCACGTTGAACTAGGCGCGCTACACCTGCTCACCGACGATAGCAGCGCTGCCGAGGCTGAACGCGAGTTTCGCCAGGCCATCGCTATCGACCCCTCGTCTGGTGCAGCGGCGATCGGATTGGCTCAGGCGCTCACGAGAAAGGGAAACGAGGCAGAGGCGGAATCAACTCTGCGGCGAGCCGTTATGCGGCAGGACTCTGATCAACAATGGCGATCTTACCTGGCCCTGGCCCGGCTCCTCGTCCAGCGAGGCGAGGCGCAACAGAGCCAGGACATCCAGGCGGAGGCGTACACGTACGCCCAGCGCGCCATCGGTCTCGCCCCTGCCAGCGAGGCAGACCCACATTTTGTAGCGGGAGTGGCGCATCATCGTATGGGGGCGCTGGGCTCCGACTCGTCGAGTGGTCGGTTGAGCTATCGACGGCGTGCCGCACACCATTTTCGTGAATGCCTTAAGCGTGATCCCGGGCACGCCGGGGCACAGCGGAATCTTCTGCTTCTCGAACGTGAAATGAAGGCGATCGCCCCCACAGTGTGGGGGAGTTACGCCACGATAGTCATGTCGCTGACGCTGCTGACCGTGCTATGGACGACATTCCTCCTTTCCGATAAGGTCACCGCCGTGATGGTGGTGGCTACGACACCGGCGCTCGCCGGATTGTTTACAATTGCCGTCTTACTCCCGGGGTTGATACGCCTCAAATTGCCAGGGTTCGAAGCAGACCTCCAAGCTGGCACAAGTACGATCTCATCTGGACCGACCGGTGAAGTTACGTTCGGCCCAGGGCGGTTCACGGGGACAATTGGCCCGGCAGGTCAGCTTCCGAGGCGTGAATAGTTCCCGTGTCGGCGGCGCGCGTTGGATTCACAATGTGCGCCCGGGAGATCATCCCGCGGCCAGCCAGCCGGGCGGGAGCGGCGTCCGGCCGGCTGGACGCTGGCTGGACGGACGGCACCGTCCGGGGCCAGGCTGAGTGGCTGGCCGGAGCGCCCAGTCCGGCACCGCGTCAGGGTGTGCAGAACGGCGATCCTGGGGTGTCGCACACGCCGGGCGGGGCGAAGGCGGCGTCGAGCAGCTCGATGCTGATGTTGCCGGGGCCGCGGTGGTAGGCGAACACCGCCGCGGACTGGCCCGGCACGTCGAGCGTGGCGATCCGCGGGAAGCCCGCCGCCACCAGGGCGTCGGAGCGGGCGACCAGGTCGGTGACGGCGAAGCCGAAGTGCGCCGGCGAGAAGGCCGGGGTGGCCTTCCAGGGGTTGTCGCCCGAACCGTGGACGCCGCGAACCAGCTCCACGTACGGCGGGCCCTGCACCGAGACCACGGCGTCGAGCCGCATCGCCTTCACCTGACCGTTCTCCAGCCGCACGTTCAGCGTCGCACCCCTGAACCGGGCCCCACCGGACGCCCAGGCACCCGGAGCATGGCAGTCGCCCGCTCACGGGCCGACATGGGCGTCGACCTGGGTGGTCACGCGGGTCAGCGGGGTCGTGAGGCAGTCACCTTCGAGTATGGCGGTGACGTGGGCGGCGCCGGTGAGGTCCCCGACGACGACCGCGCCGGCGCTGCTGCCGCTGGTGTCGAACGTGCCGGCCACCGTCGCGATGCCGCCGGTGGTCGGGATCCGCAGGACGAACTCGCCGCCTCCGGCCAGCTGGGTGCAGTCGGCAACCTCCTGGATGTACACCGCGAACGCGCCCGGGCCGGTGACAGCCGCCCCGTTGACGGTGCCGGTGCAGGTGGCGGTGCCGGTCAGCCCGTTGGAGGTGACCGCGACGTGCCGGAGCTCGGTGGTGACACCGGGGGCGACCTCGACCGTGACGGCGATGGTGCAGTCGAGGTCGGCGGTCGAGATCGGGGAAGCGACCTCGGCCGGGGCCGCGGGCAGGGCGAGCAGCGCCGCTCCGAACAGCGCCGAGCCGACGACCGAGATGCGACGGAGGCGGCGACGCGGTGGACGTAACATGCCTTCTCCTACGGTGCGGGTTTCCTCGTGACGGCAAGGCCGAATGGCCGCCGCCGGGCCACCAGCGGCCGTCGGTCGGCACAGCGTATCCCTGCCTCTCGGCCTCGGCACCCGCCGAGCAGGACGGCGCTGCCCGGTATCGGGGTGCGAGTGCCTGGCTGGCAGGTAACGGGCGGGTCGGCGGAACCGCTGCCCGAGTTTCGGCTGGCAGTGGGGCAAGTTCGTGCGACACACGGCGGGCGGCCCGGCCGCCAACCGACAAGATCGTCGGAACTCGGGCTCATCGTCGGAAACTCCCGCTAGCGGGTCAAACCGTTTGACGCTGGTGCCTCAACGCGCTCCGAGTGTGACCGGCTAGCCTTGACGGCGACCAAGTGCGAGGAGGCAGCGGCGGTGGAGGTCAAGATCGGCGTGCAGCACACAGCGCGCGAAATCAGCTTCGAGAGCGTGCAGAGCCCCGCCGAGGTCGAGAAGGCCGTCTCTGACGCGCTCACCAAGCCGGACAGCGTCCTGAAACTGACCGACGAGAAGGGTCGCCGGATCATGGTGCCCGGCGCCAAGATCGCGTACGTCGAGATCGCCGACGTGGAGGTGCGCCGGGTCGGGTTCGTCGCCGGCTCGTGACCGGTGCGCCGCTGCCCGGCCCCGCGCTGAGGCCGCGCGGGTGGCCGGTGGAGCGGTGCGACCCGGCAGGCTGTCAGCGTGCGAGGCTCCTCAGCTGGACAGGCCCAGCGCCTCCATCCGGGCGCTCTGCGCCTGGGTGATGCGCTTCATCAGGTCCAGCACGCCGGTCAGGCCCGAGCCCTCGATGATCAGCTCGGTCAACGCCTCCCGCTCGGCGGCGACGTGCTGGGCCTGCGACAGCGCCTCGCCAACCAGCCGGCGGGCCCACAGCGCGAGCCGGCCGGCCACCGCGGGATCGGTGCGGATGGCCGCCCGCACCTCCCGCACCGCGAAGTCGGCCTGCCCGCTGTCGGCCAGCGACTCCAGCACCAGCTGCTTGGTCGGCCGGTCCAGGAACTCGGCGATCTCGCGGTAGAAGTCGGCCGCCATTCCGTCCCCGACGTACGCCTTGACCAGGCCCTCCAGCCAGGTGGACGGCGCGGTCTGCTCGTGGAACGCGGTCAGCGGCACGATGAACGGCGCCATCGCCTGCTCCGGGTCGGCGCCCAGCTCGCGCAGCCGGGCGACCAGCCGGTCGAAGTGCCCCATCTCGGCCGCCGCCATCCGGGCCAGCGCCGCCCGGCCGGCCACCGTCGGCGCCAGCCGCGCGTCCTCGGCCAGCCGGTCGAAGGCCATCAGCTCGGCGTATGCCAGCACGCCGAGCAGGTCGACCACCGCCTCCCGGTTGGCCGGCATAGCGGCGGCCGGTCCGGCGGTCGCCTGGGCGGGGACGGTGGCAGGCGGCGGGGCAGCGTCCTCCGAAAGCCGGGGGTCGTTGGACAGCTGGGGATCGTTGGACAGCGGGGGCCTCCTCGAGAACGTGGCCGGCGTCACGACACTACCCGTGTCATGACCGGCAGACCGCGCCGAATGACCTACACTCGATCAGGTGTGGTGCCGTATGCACCACACAGTGTCTGTGCGCGGACGCCCGGGGGCCGCACAACCCCCGCCTCGGCGCCGGTCCCGTGCTCGTCGCGGTCGACCGCCCGACCGTGGTCGCCCGCGCGATGTGCGGAGAAGAGGCGATCACCCTGCAGAGTATTACCACTACACCAGAGCCGGCGTCCGAGGACGTCGAGCAGTTCGAGCCATTGGCGGCCCGGGTGCCGGTCCCCGCGGACAACCCGACGTTCGCCGAGCTGGGCGCCCGGCCGGAGATCGTGGACGCGCTGTCCGCGGTCGGCATCACCCGGGCGTTCGCAATCCAGCGGCTGGCCATCCCGCTGGCCCTGTCCGGGCACGATGTGATCGGCCAGGCGCGCACCGGCACCGGCAAGACGCTGGGCTTCGGCATCCCGTTGCTGCAGCAGCTCGGCGTGCCGGACAGCGGCCCGCCGCGGGCGCTGGTCGTGGCGCCCACCCGGGAGCTCGCCGTGCAGGTCACCCACGACCTGGCCAGCGCCGGGGCCAAGCTCGGCATCCGCTGCCTGTCGATCTACGGCGGCCGGTCGTACGAGCCGCAGGTCAGCGCGCTGCGCCGCGGCGTGGACGTGGTCGTCGGCACCCCGGGCCGGCTACTGGACCTGCAGCAGCAGGGCCGGCTGAAGCTGCACCGGATCGGCATGCTGGTGCTGGACGAGGCCGACGAGATGCTCGACCTCGGCTTCCTGCCGGACATCGAGAAGCTGATTGCGCTGCTGCCGGCGGACCGGCAGACCATGCTGTTCTCCGCCACCATGCCCGGGCCGATCGTGGCGCTGTCCCGGCGGTTCCTGCGGCAGCCGACGCAGGTCCGCGCGGAGTCCGCCGACGACCACCCCTCCACGATCCCGCCGATGGTCGAGCAGTTCGCCTACCGGGCACACGCGCTGGACAAGATCGAGATGCTGGCGCGGATCCTGCAGGCCCGCGGCCGCGGGCTGACCATGATCTTCTGCCGCACCAAGCGGACCGCGGGCAAGGTGGCCGACGACCTGGCCGACCGCGGGTTCGCCGCGGCGGCGGTGCACGGCGACCTCGGGCAGGGTGCCCGCGAGCAGGCCCTGCGGGCGTTCCGCAAGGGCAAGGTGGACGTTCTGGTGGCCACCGACGTGGCGGCCCGGGGCCTGGACGTGGACGACGTCACGCATGTGATCAACTACCAGTGCCCGGAGGACGAGAAGGTCTACATCCACCGGGTCGGGCGGACCGCGCGGGCCGGCAAGGGCGGCTCCGCGGTCACGCTGGTCGACTGGGACGAGACGGCCCGCTGGAAGTCGATCTGCGACGCGCTGGACCTGCCGTTCCACTCCCCCGCCGAGACCTACTCCACCTCACCGCACCTGTACGTCGAGCTGGACATCCCGGAGGACGCCGGGAGGACGCTCCCGACCGAGCGGCAGGTCCGGGCGGGCCTGGCCGCCGAGGAGGTCGAGGACCTGGGCGAGACCGGGCGGGGAAAGCGCGGCGAGCGCAAGCGGGGCACCCGGCGGCGCCGCGGCGGCTGTTCGGCGGAGGCCGGACCGGAGCACGAGACCGTGGAGCGCGCCGCCGCCGAGCCAGCCAAGTCACGCCGGAAGCGCCTGCGGACCCGGCGCGGCAAGCCGGTGACCGACGGCCAGCCCAACGGACCGGACACCCCCGGGGACACCCTGGTGGACACCGCAACCCGCCCCGCCGACACGCAGCCCACCGACGGCGCGGCCGAGGCTCCCCGCCGGCGTCGCCGCCGCCGCGGTCGCGGCCGCGCCCCCGGAGCCGAGCAGCCCAGCAC
>JBKOWA010000184.1:0-5420 GCA_046724155.1 Actinomycetota bacterium | reverse complement strand
GTCCGCACCCGCGGCCGGACGGCACCTGCCCTGCCCCCGCACCGCGTCGGACGGGCACCGGACCGGACGACGCCCGGCGGCCGGCACGACCGGTTGTCGCGTCTGGCGTGAATTGGGATGGTTGATTACGCAAGTTTTTTCCCGAAACCGCCTACGTGAGTGATGAGAGATACGAGACCTCGTCAGATGCTGGGTACGGGTAGAACGGCGTTCACGGGGGACTGCGGAATACCACGGAGAAACAGCCGCGCGCTGGGGGCGTTGATGTGCTTGAACACAGGGATGTCAGCCAGGGCCCGCTGACCCCCGGGGGCGACCCCATCATGGGGGCGAAGTTGCGGGCAGCGACGATCAAGCCGCCGGTGCTGGTGCGCCGGAGGCTGCTGGACCGCCTCGCCGAGGGCGTCCGCGGGCCGCTGACGCTCATCAGCGCCCCCGCCGGCTCGGGGAAGACGGTGCTGGCAAGCTCGTGGGTCGACACCGTCGCGGCCCCCGGGCCGGTCACCTGGGTCACGCTGGACGCCGGGGACGGCAAGTCGGGCATCTTCTGGTCCTACGCCCTGGAGGGGCTGGGCCGCAGCGGGGTCGCGCTGGCCGGCGTCGGCGTCCCCGACGAGGTGGACCGCGTCGACCGTTCCCTGCTGGTCCGGCTTGCGGTCCGGCTCTCAGAGCGGTGCGAGCCGGTGGTGCTGATCCTGGACAACGCCGAGGAGCTGGCCCAGGGCCTGGTGGCCGAGGAGATCGACTTCGTGCTGCGGCACTCGGCCGGCCAGCTGCGGGTGGTGCTGGCCACCCGGGCCGATCCGGTCCTGCCGTTGCACCATTACCGGCTCGAGGGTTCGGTGACCGAGATCCGCTTCCCCGACCTCGCGTTCACGCCAGAGGAGGCACGGGCGCTCCTCGCGGGGCATGACGTACACCTGCCCGAGCCCGCCCTGCGCAGCTTGACCGACCACACCAGGGGCTGGGCAGCCGCCCTGCGACTGGCCACGCTGCCGCACGAGGGCGGGACGGAGCCGGAGCCGGCGACGGACCTGCCGGCCGTGGCCCGCGGCGACATCGCCGCCTACTTCCTGGCGGAGGTGCTGGACACCCAGCACCGCGTCGTTCGTGACTTCCTGCTCGCCACCAGCGTGGTCGACTGGCTGACTCCCGACCTCGCGGTCCAGCTCACCGGCTCGCCGGAGGCGGCGAACACGCTCCGAGCCCTGGCGCACGCGGCCGCGCTGGTCGAGCGGTCACCGGCCGGCGAGGAGGCCTACCAGTACAGCCCGCTGGTCCGGCACCTGCTGCAGGCCCGGCTGCGCGAGGAGTTCCCGGCGCGGCAGCGCTGGCTGCACCGCAGGGCCGCCCGCTGGCTCGCGGCGGAGGGCAGGTCGGCCGACGCCATCCGGCAGTACGCCGCGATCGGCGACTGGGAGGACGCCGCCGACCTACTGGTGCAGGACCTCGCCGTGCCCCGGTTGCTCGCCATCCCGCTGTCCGAGGGCCTTGCCGGGGTGTTCGCCGCGATGCCGGCCACGACGCCCGGCCCGCAGGCCGCCATCGTCGCCGCGACCCTGGCGCTGGCCGGGCTCGACCTCGACTCGTGCGACAAGCACCTGATGCGGGCCGGCGAGCTGGTCCCGGAGGGATCCGGCGCCCAGCCCAGCTCGTTGCGGCTGGCGGTCGCGGTCACCGCGTCGGCCCGCGCGTCGGCCGGCGGTGACCCCGACGGCACGTTCTCGGCGGCGACGACGGCCCGGGAGGCGCTGTCCGAGCTGGCCGCCGACGGTGTGGCGGCTCCCCCCGAGACCCGGGCGCTGCTGCTGTGGAACGTCGGCCGGGCCCACCTCACCGCGGGGGACATCGACGCCGCCCGGGAGAGCCTGGGGGCTGCCGCGCGGGTGGCGAACATCCCCGGCTGCGAGTACCTGCGGGTGCGGTGCCTGGCCCACCTCGCCCTCGCCGAGGCGATGGCGGGCCGGTTGCGCCGGGCGGCCGGGTTCGCCGACAGCGCGCGTGCGGTCACCGGGTCGCGGTGCCAGGGCGGCGGGGACGTACCGGCCACCGCCGAGGTCGCCCTCGCCTGGGTCAGCACCGAGCAGGGGAACCCGTACCAGGGCCGCAGCTACGCCGACGCCGCTGCCGCGACAGCGGAGCTCCGGCACGACCCGGTCGCGCTGGGCGCGCTGGCGCTGGTGCGCAGCCGGCTGCTGCGGGCCCGCGGGCAGTTCGGCGGGGCCGTCGCGGTGCTCACCCAGGCGAGTACCGCGAAGGCGCCGCTGCCCCACTGGCTGGTGACCCGGCTCGACGCGGCCAGGACGGTGCTGCTGGTGGCGCAGGGCCGGGCCGACGCGGCGCTCGACCTGACCCAGCAGCCGGGGGCGGCCGAGTCGGCGGAGAGCCAGTTGGCGCGCGGCTGGGCGCTGCTGTGCGTCGGCGCGCCGGGGGAGGCCAGCGGAGCGGCCGGGCAGGTCCTGCAGCGCACCCGGCTGCCCTTGGACATCCGCGTCGACGCGTTGCTGCTGTCCGCCGCCAGCGAGCTGGACCGCTCCCACCCGGAGGCGGCGAAGGAGGCCCTGAGCAAGGCCGTCCGGCTGGCCGAGCCGGAGCATCTGCGGCGGCCCTTCCGGGAGACCACCCCCCGGGTACGCCGGGTGCTGCGCGAGCAGGAGGAGCTCACCAGCGGCCGGCGCCGCGGCGGCGGGTTACCCGGCGACACCGGACCAGCCAAGGGCACCGGGCCCGCCGGCATCCTCCGGGCCGCCGCCGAGCTGACCACCGGCAGCGGCACCGGCGGCGACAGCGGCGTGATCGTCCAGCCGCTGACCGAACGGGAGCGCGAGGTCCTGACCTACCTGGCGGCGCTGCTGCCGACCGAGGAGATCGCCGGCCGGATGTTCGTCTCGGTCAACACGGTCAAGACGCACGTGCGGGCGATCCTCCGCAAGCTCTCGGCCGAGCGCCGCAACGAGGCGGTCCGGCGGGCCCGGGAGCTCGGCCTGGTCTGAACGGCTGCCTGGTCTGAACGGCGGCCTGGTCTGAACGGCGGCCGGGCGCGGAGCGTGCGGCGATGCCGGTCATGGTCGGCCAGCCGTGGCAGCAGTGAGGGCGAAGAAATCCGCGCCTGCCGCCGCGGTCAGCGCCGGGTGGTCCAGCCCGGTGGGCTGAGCGTCCCGGGTTGGACCAGGTAAGGGGCTTCGACGGCGCCGCCGGGGTAGCTGGCTTGCAGGGTGGTCGGGCCGGTCCAGCCGGAGAGCACGACCCAGTGGATGCTGAAGGAGCCGGTGTGGTCGGCGGCGATGGTGGACGGTTGCGGTATGCCGTGGCCGGTGAAGGTGACCGGCGCGTCAGGGGGGAAGCCGTGCCCGGTGACCGCGATGACCCGGCCGGGCGGGGTCACCGCCGGGTCGGCCTGCATGGTCGGGTTGGCCTGCCCGGTGGCGGTGGTGCCGGCGCCGTGGAGGAGGACCAGGTGCGGGCTGGCCGGGGCGGTGTCGTCGATGCGGAGCACGGCGGGTCGGGGCCCGAGGCCGGCCGGATGGTGGGTCACCTGGATCCGGCATGCCTGGCCGGGCTGGAGGCTGGTCCCGGCGCAGGTGTCAGCGCTTAGGGTGAAGTCCTGCGGGAACTGGCCCGGGCCGGACGGCAGCCGGACCGAGCCGATGCTCAGCACGTGCTGCCCGGTGTTGGTGACGGTCACGGTCCGGGCGGGGCTGGTGCTGCCGGGCGGTCGCGCGCCGAAGTCGAGCTGGCCGGGTTGCACGGCGACGGCCAGCCGGGCGAGCCGGGCGAACGCGTCCGGGAGCTTGTTGGTGTCGGCGGGGACGGTGTCGTCGGCATTGCCGATGAACGCCAGGACGTGCCCGTCGGTGGACAACCCGAGGCTCCAGTGGTCACCGTCGTCCTCGCACCCGCCGGGGCACTGCCGGGTCGCGCTGGGGGTGGCCAGCTGCGCGGGCAGCCGCGGGAGCCGCGCAAGCTCCCGGGCGCGGTCGGTGACCAGGTCGCGGATCACCACCGGGCACGGTGTCTGCGTCCCGTCGCCCAGGCACCGGTAGTTCGCGGCGGTCGGGGTGCCGTCGTGCATCAGCAGGGAGCCGGTGACGAAGGCCAGGAACCGGCCGTCGGCCGACAGCGCCGGGAGCGCCCCGTCGGCGGGGCGGCCCTGAACGTCGCGGGACTCGATCCGGGACCGGACCGGCTCACCACCGGCCGGGCCGAGGCGGCCGTTGCCGTCCGGGTCGCGGTCCACCACGTACACCCGCCGCACCACCGCCGAACCGAACTCCGCGGCCCCGAACGCGACGAGCCGGCCGTTGCCGGACACGGACACGTCGCTGATCTGGGTTCTCGCATCGATGATCAGCCGGCCGTCCTCGCCGTAGCTGACCGGGATCGGCTGCGCCCGGTCCTGCCCGTCGACGAGGTCGACCATCGCCACAGCCATACTGAACGCGGTCGGCCCGGTCCGACCCCAGGTGGGGAAGGCGACATGCCGCCCGTCGGCGGAGACCGCCGGCTCGTCGTCCGTCTGCCCTGACCCGAACGGCAGCTGGACCAGACCACCACGGGTGAGGGCGCCACCGGCGTGCTTGACCAGCCGGCGGACCACCACGTGGTCGGTTCCGCTTCCGTCGGCGTTCGTATCGCGCTGTTCCCAGGAGATGGTGCCGGCGCCGGCGGCCAACCGCGGCGCGAAGGCATCACTGAACCGGGCTCCCGCAAGGATCGTGGGCGCGCGGCCCGCCCACAGGCAGCGGGGCGTCGCCGACTCGTCGAAGGCACCGTTGCCGTCCGGGTCGCGGTCGCACACCACCGCGTCGTCAAAGCGGTCCCGGTCTTCGCCGGTCAGGTTCGTCGCGGAGGTAGTGAAGGCAACGTACCGGCCGCTGCCAGACAGTGACGGGGAGGAGCTGCCGCCGTCCGAGCCGGCCGTCACCAGCACTGTCCGGTGCGTCACCAGATCCCGCACGTAGATGTCGTCCAGGCTGTTCGTATCCGCCGGTGCCAGCCTGGCCGCCGTGAAGAACGCGACGTACCGCCCGTTCCCCGATACCGCGGACTCCCAACTCGTCGCGCCCGCCTGCCCCCCGCCTGCCGCCACCGACACCCGCTCGGTGACCCCCGGCACTGCCGCACCCACCGGCGTCGCCGGCACCACGGACACCGCCGCCAGCACGACCACGCCAGCCCCGGCCAGCCGGACAGCCCGCATCCGCATCCGCGCCCCCCCAAGCCCAGGCACCCAGCCGCACAGTACCCCCACCCACTGCACCCCGCCGGTAAACCGCGGGGCCAGCGGCGGGACCCGGGGCCTGCATGCCGGTGGTCCCGCCTGGCGGTGGCCTCGGCTGACCGCCGGCCGGGCTGAGTCGCCGGGCGGCCGGCGGCCAGGCTGGGGCCGTCGGGCGATGGGTCAGGCGGCCACCGGCGCG
>JBKOWA010000015.1:0-7564 GCA_046724155.1 Actinomycetota bacterium | reverse complement strand
GTGTACAGCGCCGCCGGCAGCGCGGCCGCGGCCAAGCCCCCGAGCCGGTCGGCAAGCTGGCGACCGTCGTGGGCCAGGCTATCGACGATCAGCTCCGGGGTGCTGAGATGCCGCACATCCGCGTGCTGGTGGCCGTTCTCCTCGTACACCTGCGCCGACCCGACCGCCTCCCGGTCGAAGAGCAGCATCGCCAGCTGCATGCCGCCAAGGCCGTCGGTGAGCGAGTGGTGCAGCTTCATCACCAGCGCGGCCCGGTCGCCGTCCACATGCTCGACCAGGGTGAACTGCCACAGCGGTCGGGCCGGGTCGAACGCGGTCATCGCCTCGCCGCGGGCGAAGTCGACAACCGCGCGCGCAGTGTGCGGTGCTGGCGCCTCCATACGGCGCACGTGCCAACTCAGGTCGAACGCCTCATCCTCGGTCCAGCGGGGTGGTGCCAGCCGCCCCGGCGGCTCGACCACCCGCTGCCGGAACGACGGCACCTGGCCGGTGGCCCGCTCGGCCCGCGCGGCGAACGCCTTCCATTCGGGGCTGCGATCCAGCCACACGATCGCGACCACGGTCGAGCGCAGGGCCGGATCGCGCTCCATGTACCAGGAGAACGCATCGCTTTCCCGCATGAACGCATCCATCGCGGTCCTCCCTCGGCTGTTCCAGGCATGCCGAGCCTGCGTTGCGTGGTGGCGCCCTCGGTAGGGCCGATGGTCATGTACCGCGGCGGCCGTGACGGCCGTTCCGGTCGGGCCCCCACCCGCCCGGCACGGCCGAGGAGGCGTTCCGGCACGGCCGGGGAAATTTTCCGGCACGGCCGGGGAACCAGGGCGCCCGCGGACCGGCCAGGCGCGCCGGGCGACGGTCAGATCAGACCGGGTCACGCTTGGTCGCAGCCCCGCGCCCCGGCGGACGGCTACCGCTTACCGCCTCGCTGACCGGGGCCGCCGCTGCCCGCTCCACCTTCCGTCCCGCCGTACCCGGCGCGTCGAAGCGCATCGGCCAGCGCACCGCCCGGCGGGTTCCGGTCCGGCTGGCGGCCCCGCGCGGCCCGATCGTCGCGCCGGTTGCGGTCCTCCCGCCGGCGCCGGCCGTCGTGCCCCGGCCTGTCGTGGGCAGCCCGGTCGTCTCGGGGTGCTCGTTCATCCGGCCCTGCCGTGCCGTCCGGACGCAGCCGCTCGTCCCGTCCCGCCGCCCGCTTCCCGCCGGTCACCTCGTCGTCGAGCCGCAGAGTCAGCGAGATCCGCTTCCGGGCGGTGTCAACCTCGAGCACCTTGACCCGCACGATGTCGCCGGACTTCACCACATCCCGAGGGTCCTTGACGAACCTGTCCGACATCGCCGACACGTGTACCAGGCCATCCTGGTGCACACCGACGTCGATGAAGGCCCCGAACGCCGCGACGTTGGTGACGACGCCTTCCAGGAGCATGCCCGGCCGCAGGTCAGCGAGGGAATGAACACCCTCTGCGAAGGCCGCCGTCTTGAACCCGGGCCGCGGGTCCCGTCCGGGCTTCTCCAACTCCGCGAGGATGTCGGTGACCGTGGGCAGACCGAACGTGCCGTCGACGAAGTCAGCCGGCCGCAGGGTGCGCAGCACCCTGGTGTTGCCGATCAGGGCGGTGAGCTCACCGCCGATGGTGGTCAGGATCTGGCGCACGACGGGATACGCCTCGGGATGCACGCTGGAGGCGTCCAGCGGATCGTCGCCCCCGCGGATGCGGAGGAAGCCGGCACACTGCTCGAACGCCTTGGGCCCGAGCCTGGACACCTGCTTCAGCGCCTGCCTGGAGCGGAACGGTCCATGCGCATCCCGGTGCGCCACAATGCCGCCGGCCAACCCGGCACCGATGCCGGACACCCGGGCCAGCAGCGGCGCCGACGCCGTGTTCACGTCCACGCCGACCGCGTTGACGCAGTCCTCGACCACGGCGTCCAGCGAATGGGACAGCTTGGCCTCGGCCACATCGTGCTGGTACTGCCCGACCCCGATCGACTTGGGGTCGATCTTGACGAGCTCGGCCAGCGGATCCTGAAGCCGGCGGGCGATGGACACCGCACCGCGCAGCGAGACGTCCAGCCCGGGCAGCTCGGTGGAGGCGTACGGAGAGGCCGAGTACACCGAGGCGCCGGCTTCCGACACCATGACCTTCGTCAGGCCCAGCTCGGGATACTTGGCGATGACGTCGGCGGCCAGCTTGTCCGTCTCCCGGGACGCGGTGCCGTTCCCGATCGCGATCAGCTCGACTCGGTGTGCCTTGGCCAACCGGGCCAGGACCGCCACCGACTCGTCCCACCGCCGCTGCGGGGCATGCGGGTAGACCGTCGTGGTGGCCACCACCTTGCCGGTGCCGTCCACCACGGCGACCTTCACCCCGGTGCGCAGCCCTGGGTCGAGGCCCATGGTCGGCCGCGCGCCTGCCGGCGCGGCCAGCAGCAGGTCACGCAGGTTGGCCGCGAACACCCGGACGGCCTCGTCCTCGGCCGCCTGCCACATCCGCATCCGCAGGTCGATGCCGAGGTGGACCAGGATGCGCGTGCGCCAGGCCCAGCGCGCCGTGCCGGACAGCCATTTGTCCGCCGGCCGGCCCCGGTCCTCGATGCCGAACCGCTGGGCGATGCGGACCTCGTACTCGCTCGGGCCGGCCGGACCCTCATCGCCAGCCGGCTCCGGATCGAGGGTGAGGTCGAGCACCTCCTCCTTCTCGCCGCGGAACATGGCAAGCACGCGGTGCGACGGCAGGCTGGTGAACGGCTCCGCGAAGTCGAAGTAGTCCGCGAACTTGGCCCCGGCCTCCTCCTTGCCCTCCCGCACCTTGGACGCCAGCCGCCCGCGGCCCCACATGAGCTCCCGCAACCCGCCGATCAGGTCGGCGTCCTCGGCGAACCGCTCCACCAGGATGGCCTTGGCGCCGTCCAGTGCGGCGGCCGGATCGGGAACACCGCGCTCGGCGTCGATGTAGCCGGCGGCCGCCGCCTGGGGGTCGAGCGTCGGGTCGGCCAGCAGGGCATCGGCCAGCGGCTCCAGGCCGGCCTCCCGGGCGATCTGCGCCTTGGTGCGCCGCTTCGGCTTGAACGGCAGGTAGATGTCCTCAAGCCGGGCCTTCGTCTCAGCGGCCATGATCTGCGCGGTGAGCGCGTCGTCCAGCTTGCCCTGCGCCCGGATGGAGTCGAGGATCGCCGCCCGTCGCTGCTCCAGCTCGCGCAGGTAGCCCAGCCGGTCTTCCAGGGTGCGCAGCTGCTCGTCGGTCAGACCACCGGTGATCTCCTTCCGGTATCGAGCGATGAACGGCACGGTGGCTCCGCCGTCGAGCAGATCTACCGCAGCGGTCACCTGCCGCTCTCGGACGTCAAGCTCGGTCGCGATCCGCTGGTGAATCGAGGTCGTCACGAGGTGCATTCTGCCGGGCGCCGCCTGCTGGCCGCGCCTCCCAACCGGCCGCTGTGGATAACCCATGGGCCTGTGGACAACGGCAACGGCCGAACGTCCGGGCGAGCTACCGTGACGGCCATGTCAAGCATCCGGGCAGTTCCGTCAACCGGGCGGTCAGGCGCGCAGGCCGGTCACGCTCCCCGCAACGGGAGCCTACTCCGTAGCGGCCGTGGCGCCCGGCGGGTGCGCCGCCGGTGGACGGTACTCCGGCGGCGTAGTAGGAACAGCCTCGGTGTCCGGAGGCTGCGCCTGCGCCTTCGTGACCGCGACCGCGAACACCCGACGGAGCCAGCGGCCGGCCACCAGTCGCACCTCGTCGCCCTCGTCCAACCCTTGATACTGCTGGCTCGACAGCCGGTACGCGCGGGTCTTCGCGCTGTGGCCGTCGTCCACCCCTGCGTAGTACACGTACGAGCGGTGCTCGGAGTCGCCGACGGCCTTGGCGACGAGCCGCACGACCTCGCCGTCGATCGGCCGGCGGGACGGATACTCAGCCAGGGCGCGAAACAGGTTGCGCACCCCGACCGCCAGCACGACGGCCGTCAGCAGCAACGGCACGTTGATGGTCCAGGACCAGCGGTCCAGCCCGGGCCGCATGCCGTCCAGCTCGGTGGCGAAGTCGGGCCGGAGCGGGAGCAGGAAGTACGCCACCGCCGCGGCGAGCCCGGTCTGCAGCAGCCCCCGGAAACCAGCCCGCCATGGCGAGGCACCCCACAGCCCGGCCGGATACCGGATGCGGATCTGGTGCCAGCTCCCGCCGTAGGCCGACCACGCTCGGGTGTCGCTACGGGCGCCCAACGGCAGCACCCGGACCGCGGTCTTGGCGATGCCCAGCGCGGCGGCATAGGCGAGGTGCCGGTCCCAGATCGCCACGGCCGCCGGGGGCAGCGTCTCGAACGCCTCATCGCGGACCACGTGGTTGCGGTAGCCGAGCCAGCGGGCCGCGGCTACCCGGCCGGCCGCGGTGTCTCGCTGACCAGCGAACCAGCGCACGATCGCGGCCAGCGCGAACCAGACGGCGATGCCGGTGACAAGCGCCACCACCACCGGTGGCTGCTGCTGGCCGTCCTCTCCCGTGACGCGACCGGTCAGCGCTGTCGCCGCAGCCAGCAGGGCCGGCACCACCGCGGCGGTGTGCAAGAGGGCCAGGACGGGTTTGCTCCACCTGTCCCGGCTGAGCCCCCGGCCGCGGGCGTCCGCGATCACCTCCTTGCTGAACCGCCGCCACCACGTCCTGGCCCACGACTCGTCACCGCGGACCAGTGCCGCCGCCGGCACCACGCCACCCTCGGCGAGGGCGGTGACCCGATTGAGGATCCGGCGCTCGTAGGCGGTCAGGCCGGCCGGGCTGGCGTCGCGGATCCGGCACACGGTGCGTTCCGGGTCCGGCCCGTGCTGCTCGAACCCCAGCACGTCCCGAGCGGCCAGATCGATCAAGGTGGCCGCGGTGGCGTCCTGGTTCAGCCGCCAGCCGCCGGCCAGCAGGTTCGCCACCGCGGGTGGCTCGGGACCGGGGTCGAGGCTTTCCGGGCCGGGCTCGACGGTCGCCGGCCGGGTGGCCCACACGGCGAACTGCAACAGCAGCAGCCACGCCAGGACGGCCGCCCCGGCGATACCTGCGAGCTGGAGGTTCGGCACCGGATCAGAACCGTACGGTCACCGGGCCGGCATCCGCGCCCTCCACCCGGAAGTAGTCCCGGGAGCGGAAACCGGCTGTCGCGGCCACCAGGTTGCGGGGGAACGTGCCGATCGCGTTGTTGTACGACAACACCGAGTCGTTGTAGTACTGCCTGGCATACGCCGTGCGGTCCTCGGTGTTCGCGAGTTCCTGCTGCAGCTGGATGAAGTTCTCGTTGGCCTTCAGCTGCGGGTAGGACTCGACAACGGCGAACAGCCCCCGCAGCGCCCCGGTCAGCGCCTGCTCCGCGTGCGCCAGCTCGGCCGTGCCGCCGGCGTTCATCGCCTGCGCGCGAGCCCGGGCGACTGCCTCGAGCGCACCGCGCTCGTGCGCCGCGTAACCCTGCACGGTCGCCACCAGGTTCGGGATCAGGTCGTACCGCCGGCGCAGCTGAACGTCCACCTGAGCCCAGGCGTTGTCCACCTGGTTGCGACGGCGGACCAACCCGTTGTACGCCACCACCACAGACAGCAGGAGCACCACCACGACTGCCCCGGCGACCGAGAGAGTGAGCACCGCCTGCCCCCTATCCACCCCAGAGTGCGTGCCCGTCCAGAGCTTGCCGCCCGGCGCGGCCATACCGCCATCCCCAAGGTCTGAACGATCGGGCAGCGATCAGCGGCCTCCGGTGCGCCTTCCGGCGGTTCCGGCGGGTGGCACGCCCGACTGGTCTCGGATGCACCAGGACATCCCCGCTCAGCCGAAGCTCGCGCGGCGGGCGGCGCGGCGCAGCGTGCGCAGCAGCACCGGCCCGGTGAGCAGCACCAGGGCACAGGTGGTGAGGGCCCGGCCGATGTCCCAGCCGAGCGAGGTGGCGGCCGTGAAGGCGGCCAGCCGGACCAGGTTGTCCGGCAGCGGCGCCCCCGGCACGTAGGACGGTCCGCTGCCGGAGCTGAACACGAACGGCCAGAACGACAGGTTGAGCACCAGACCGTAGACCAGCGCGGCAAGCAGTCCGTAGCCGGCGAGCAGCGCCAGCTCCGCCCGGCCACGGCAGCGCGGCAGCAGTCCGGCACCGAGACTGACCCAGGCGGCGCCCAGCATCTGGTACGGCAGCCACGGCCCCACCCCGGCGGTGAGCAGCGCGGAGGTGAACAGCATCGTGTTTCCCAGCACGAACCCGAACCCGGGACCGAACACCCGGCCGGCCAGCACCAGCAGGAAGAACACCGTCTCGATCCCGGCGGTGCCGGCGCCCAGCGGCCGGATGGCGGCACCGAGCGCGGAGAGTACGCCGAGCATGGCGACCGCCTTGGCGTCCATCCCACCCTCGGCGACCTCGGCGAGCACCACCATCAGGACCAGCGGCAGCAGCACGGCGAACAGCCAGGGTGCAGCCGCGGAGTGGCCGAGCGCGGCGTGCGGGCTGACCAGCAGCGGCCAGCCCACGGCGGCCACCCCGAACACGCCGGCCGCCGCCAGCGCCGCCGCCGCCCGCGGCCGGATCCGCACGACCGGGGTCACTGGCCCACCTCGCCCCCGGACCGAGCCCCAGCCGCCACCCCGCCCATCGGAAAGCCATACGCCCAGGTCACTGGCCCACCTCGTCCGCGGGCCGAGTCCCGCCCCGGCCGCCGGTATCCGCCCTGCCGCTACTCGCCGCCGGAATGTCGGCAGTATCGGCCCGGGATGCCGGTGGGGCCGGGGGCGCCGAGTACGTCGGACCCGGGGCGACGTCAGGCGCAGCCATGGCGGCCGTAGGCGCCGGGCCGGCCGTGGCGCCCAGGGCGGCGGCGACCGAGGTCACGGTCAGCCAGCGTTGTGGCGCCAGCACCTTAGCCACCTGCGGCGCGAACACCGGGGACGCCGTCACCACCTCGGCGGTCGGGCCGTCCGCCACCACCTCCCCCTCGGCCAGCGCCACCACCCGGCTGGCGAACTCGGCCACGAACTCGACGTCGTGGCTGGCCAGGACCACCGCGCGCCCCTCGGCGGCCAGCCGGTGCAGGGCACGCACGAGGCTGGCCTTCGCCGGGTAGTCCAGCCCACGGGTGGGTTCGTCCAGCAGCAGCACCTGGGGAGCGGCGGTCAGCGTGACGGCCAGCACCAGGGCCAGCCGCTGCCCCTCGGACAGGTCGCGCGGATGGTGGCCGTCGGGCACTCCCGGGACCAGGCTGTCCAGCAGCGCGCGGCAGGTACCCGCGGCCCGGTCGGCCTCGGCGTCCGCCTGCCCGCACTCGGCCCGCACCGAGGGCAGGTAGAGCAGGTCGGCGGGCTGCTGCGGCACCAGACCGACCCGCGCCCGGCGGGGGCCCGGCTTGAGCGCAGCAGGGTCCGCGCCGGCCACCGCCAGCGTGCCGCCGTGCCGCCGCCCGCTGCCCTGCAGCGCCCACAGCAGGCTCGACTTGCCAGAACCGTTGCGCCCCATCAGCGCAACCCACTCCCCGGCATATATCGACAAATCGACTCCACGTACCGCCAGCAGGCCGGGGTAGCGGACCACGATCCCGCGGGCCCGGACC
>JBKOWA010000455.1:0-3441 GCA_046724155.1 Actinomycetota bacterium | reverse complement strand
GGCCAGCGCCAGGAAGCCGACGCCGAGCAGCCGCACCGGCACCCGGCGGGCCGCGGCCACCGCCTCGTCCAGGCTGGCGAACAGCAGCGGCCGGGCGACCAGCAGCAGCGCCAGGACCAGTCCGGCGGCGACCAGCGCGGCTACGGTTGCCTGCCGGCCGCTCAGCCCGAAGATCGACCCGAACAGCACGTTCACCCCGGCGGCGTTGTTGGTCGCCGAGCCACCGCCGGCGGTGTACAGCGACAGTGCCAGCACGCCGAGCCCGAGCACCCAGGCGAAGACCGTGCCGATCACCACGTCGTCAGCCCGCCCCCGGTAACCGAGCAGCCCGAGCAGCACGCCCACCGCGACGGTGGCCGCGAACAACCCCACCCGGGCGTCCAGGCCGAGCGCCAGCGCCCCCAGCGCACCGGTGAACGCCACGTGGCTGAGCGCGTCCCCGGTGAACACCTGGCTGCGCAGCACCACGAAGTAGCCGACCAGGCCGGCCAGCGCGGCGATCGGCACGCCGGCCAGGAAGGCGTGCCGCATGAACGGGTGCTCGAACAGGTCAGCCAGCCCGGTGCCGGCAGCGAGCGCGGCACTGGCGGACACCCTCCCTCCGGCGGCCAGCGTGGTACCCATCGCCGGCCCGGCACCCGCCACCAATCCGACGGCGGCGGCCGACGCGGCGAGCGTCATCGGGCCACCGCCGCCCGGCGGGCCGTGCCCGCGTGCGCACGCAGCCGCCGCCACCCACCGGCCAGCAGGTACACCCCGAAGGCCACCGTGGTGAGGAAGAACCCGATCGGGTACGGCGAGAAGTACGCGACGAACAGCGCCACCCAGGTCACCGCGACCCCGATCGCCACCGTGAGCAGCAGGCCGGCCACCGGCCGCGGGGTGAGCGCCTGCGCGGCCGCCGCCGGGACCACCAGCAGGGTGAACACCAGCAGCGTCCCGGTGATCTGGGACGCCTCGGCGGCGGCCGCCCCGAGCAGCACCAGGAACGCCCCGGACAGCAACCGGACCGGCACCCCGCGGGCGGCGGCCACCGCCGGGTCCACGCTGGCGAACAGCAGCGGCCGGCCGATCACCGCGAGCACCGCCACGGCGCCCAACGCGGCCAGCAGCAGCACCAGCACCTGCCGCTCGGTGATGCCGAGGAAGCTGCCGAACAGCAGCGCGTTCGCCTCGTTGAGGAAGCCGCCGGACAGGCTGACGAACAGGTACCCGCAGGCCAGCGCGAACGCCTGCACGGTGCCGGTCACCGCCGACTCCTCGCCCGACCCGCGCCCGGCGGCCGGCACCAGGGCGATCACCAGGGCCGCGGCCACCGTGAACGCGAAGAAGCCGGCGGTCGCGCTCGCCCCGAGCAGCACCGCGCCGGCCGCGCCCGGGAAGCCGACCAGGGCCAGGGTGTGCCCGGCGAAGCTCTGCCGGCGCAGCACCATGAACCAGCCGACCAGCCCGGCGAGCACGGCCACGATGGTGCCGGCCCGGAAGGCGTTCACCATGAACGGGTAGACCAGCACCTGGCGGACGTCCGCCACCAGGTTCCACGTCAGCTCCGGCTCCAGGCCCACGGCGACGGTCATCACACCGGCCCCAACCACGGGTGCCGGTCGGCACGCAAAGTGCTGACCATGAACGGGTAAGCCAGCACCTGGCGGACGTCCGCCACCAGGTTCCAGGTCAGCTCCGGCTCCAGGCCCGCAACGACGGTCACGGCACCGGCCCGGATCCGGCGTGCCGGTCGGTGTGCAGCGCCGGCGCCTCCGGGCCGCCGACCACTACCAGCCGCCCGTCCGACGTGGACAGCACCTCGATCGGCGTCCCGTACAGCCGGGTCAGCGTCTCGCCGTTGATCACCTCGTGCGGCGTGCCGGTCGCGACCCCGCCGGCCGCGATGTAGACCACCCGGTTCAGGTAGCCGAGGATCGGGTTCACGTCGTGCGCGACCATCAGCACGGTGACCCCGTCCTCCCGGCAGACCCGGGAGATCAGGCCGGCGACCGCGCTCTGGTTCGGCAGGTCCAGGCTGTCCAGCGGCTCGTCCAGCAGCAGCATCCGCGGCCGGGACGCCAGCGCCTGGGCGATCAGCAGCCGCTGCTGCTCGCCGCCGGACAGCTCACCCACCGGCCGGTCCGCGTACCCCTCGGCGCCCACCAGGGCCAGTACCTCGCGCACCCGGGCGTGGTCCGCCCTGGCCCGCCGGCTCCACAGCCGGGCGCCCGGCAGCGGCACCCCCCACCGGTTGCCGTCCAGGCCGAGCCGGACCACGTCCCGCCCCCGGACCCGCAGCCGGGCATCGAAGCTGCGCCGCTGCGGCAGGTAGCCGATCCGGTCGTTCGCCCCGCCGGGTGGCCGGCCGAGCGCCCGGAGCGTGCCACCGGCCAGCGGCACCAGCCCGAGCACCGCCTTGACCAGCGTCGACTTACCGGCACCGTTCGGGCCGAGCACCGCAACGAACTCACCGGTCCGCACCGTCAGGTCGACGCCGCTCCATAACGTCCGCTCCCCCACCCGGACGGCGGCGCCCCGGAGCTCCAGCGAGACGCCGTTCCCCGAGTCAGCCGCGGCGACCGCTCGCGGCGGGGTCTGCTCGGCACCCGGCTCGCGGGCCGGCCCCGCATCCGGGGGAGTCGCCCGCCCCAGCCCTCCGCCGGTCATGGTGGTCATCGTCCCGTCGCCCGGGCGAGCGCGCCGCGCAGGGCGGTCAACTGCGCGGTCTGCCAGTCCTGGAACGAGGCGGTGGCCGGGGTGAGCGTCTCGGTGATCGCGGTCACCGGGATGCCGACCGCCCTGGCCTGCGCGACCTGGGACTGCACGTCCGGCGTGGCGTTCTGGCTGTTGTAGACGTACACCTTGATCGCGCGGCCGGTGATCTGGGCGTCCGCGGTCGCCTTGTCCGCGGCCGTCGGCTCGGTGCCCTGGCTTACCGCCGTAAGGAAGCCGGCCGGGGTGACCAGCTGCAGCCCGAGGGCCGGCGCCGTCATCGCGAAGATGCTCTCCGAGGCGCCGACCGGGGTGCCGGCGTACCGGGCCTTGATCTGCTCGATCGCCTGCCGGTAGCCGGCCAGCGCAGTGCCCTCGAAGGCCGCCCGCTGGCGGTCGTAGTCCGCCGCGCCGGCCGGGTCGATCCGCTGGTAGTCGGCGGTGAGCTGGGCGATGACCCGCCGCACGTCGTCCGGGTTGTACCAGCGGTGCGGGTTGCCGCCGGCGGGCACGCCGACCAGCTCGCCGACGGTCAGCACGGTGCGCTGCGGTGCCGGGTTCGCCTGGACCAGCTTGCTGGCCCAGGTGTCGTAGCCGACCCCGTTGACCAGCACCAGGTCGGCGGTGGCGATGGCCCGGCCGGCGGCGGGCGTCGGCTCGTAGTCGTGCGGGTCGGCGTCCGGGCTGTCGATGATGCTGGTGACCGCGACCCGGGTGCCGCCGAGCTGCTGCGCGATGCTGCCC